>CAMXAS010000052.1 GCA_947179195.1 uncultured Bacteroidales bacterium | reverse complement strand
AACTCCGGTGGCGGCAGTACGCGCCGCCGATAAGCCCGGCCACTATGGTAGATGAAACCCCAAATAGCGATACCCTTAACCCAAATACCTTTATAAGCCATGAAAAAGCAAACCGTTCATATATATCTTAGCACGCTGGCTTTGGCCGGCACCCTGCTACTCGGCGGCGCGGGCGCGCTCCACGCCCAAAACGACGCCGACCTGTTGCGTTACTCCCTGCTCAACCCCTCCGGCTCGCCCCGCTTTACGGCTATGGGCGGCGCCTTCGGCGCCTTGGGCGCCAACTTTTCGGCCATCACCGTCAACCCCGCCGGCATGGGGCTCTACTCGCGCAGCGAAACCAGCCTGAGCGGCAGCATCACGTCGGGCAACGGCATGGCGGACTACTACGGCGAGACGCACCGCGACAACGAAACCCGCGTCAACCTGCCCGAAGCCAGCACGCTTTGGATGCTCTACAACAAGGATGAAGGCAAAGGGCTGAAACGCGTGCAGATGGGCATAGGCGTAAACCGGCTCAACGACTATACGGGCGCCTACCTCGTATCGGGCTTCAACCCGCAGTCGTCGTACATGGAGGCCGTGGCGGCGGAGAACTACGGCGCAATAGTTCCTGACGACCATCAAAATTATAACACATTAAACGCACAAGGAGATTTGGCCTACAATGCCTATCTGATTGACGTAGACAATCCCACTGGCTATGTATCCACGTTTTTGCAAGGCGGCAACCTGAACCAATACAAACGCTGGTACTCCAACGGCAATATTTCGGAAATGGCCATCGCGTTCAGCGCCAACGTAGCGGACAAAGTATATATAGGCATGAACTTCGGCATCCCGTTCGTGCATTATTACTACCGTTCCACGCTCGGCGAAAGCGCACCCGCCGGCGCACGCTTGCCGTATGACTTCCGCAGTTACGAATTGGGGGAACGCTTTTCGGTATCGGGGGCGGGCTTCACGTTCAAAATCGGCGTCATCTATCAGGCTTTGGAATACCTGCGTATCGGCGCGTGGTTCCATACGCCCACCTACTACGCCCTCAACGAAGATTATATGGTGGATTTCTCGGCCAGCATGATGTGGCCCACCGATGATGACGGCAATCCGCTGCCGGGTTCCCCCTCCGGCGAAACGCGCTCCGAATACAAATACAATATCCAAACGCCGCTCCGCGCCGGCGCGGCCCTCGGCTTTATCATCGGGCAATACGGCGTGGTGGATGTGGAAGGCGAAATCGTGAACTACAACGATATGCAGCTTAGAATCGACTATGACTGGCGCTACGAGCAGCAAGTCAACCAGTTGGTCAAAGACAAATACCAGGTGGGCGGCGTTTTGCGCATCGGTACGGAATGGCGCGCGGGCATCGGCCGCTTCCGCGCCGGCTATGCGTTCAACTCCTCGCCGTTCCGCGACAAGACCATCAGTCAGAACTGGGCCAACCATACGTTCAGCGCGGGCGTCGGCGTCGCGTTCGGCCGCTGGGCCATCGACTTCGCGGTGGCGTATTACCTACAGAAAGAGAATTACTACCTCTACAACATCGTGGACGCGCAGACGTATGCGCCCCTGGTGCAACCCGCCCGCCTGACGCAGAACAAGCTCGTCTATAACTTAGGGTTCTCGGTTAAAATCTAAGACCAAACCTATCCGATAGGGCGGCCGAACGCGACCAAGCGGGAACGCTTGGCGTCCGTGCCGCCTTATTTATTTCATAACCCTATACTCCACGCTGGGCAAATCGGCGGCCTTCAAGGCCTGCACGAAGTCCGAAACGCGCACGCGCCCGGCCCTGACCGGCATATTGAGCGTCATATCCCCGTTGCGGACATGGAACTGCACGGACGCGCCGGCGCCCTCCGCCGTCTCTTTCTTGCCCTTGACCAAATGTTGCTTCAGCAGTTCCTGAAACGCCTGCGTCATCTGCGGCGTGATATAGGGCAGGCTGAGGTCTATCTCCACCGACTTGGCGTAATAGTCCAAGGCCTCGCCCAACGGCATCATGTGCGTGGCCGTCACCTCTAAATTCTCCGCATTCCCCCAACGCGGCTTGACGATGGCCTGCGCGAACAGGAAATCGCCCACGTTGAACAGGTGCCGGTATTTGAGATAGGGTTCGCCGAAAAACGCCCATTCGTAGGAGTCGTCGAAATCCTCTATCGTGATTTTGCCGTAGGGCTGCCCCTTCTTGGTGGTGCCGTGGAACGCGCCCGTAACCATGAAGCCGAGCCGCAGCGTGCGGTTGGCCCAATTGGCCGGGATGTCCTTGAGTTGCGCCACGGACACCGTCGTCAACTGACTGATTTCGAACTTATATTGGTTGAGCGGATGGTCCGATATATAGAAGCCCGTGACTTCCTTTTCGTACTTGGCCTTTTCTATCATGCTCCACGGCTCGGTTTCCGGGATGTCGAGGCCGCCTCCCGCACCGCCCGCGTCGTCCGCCTCCTCGAACGCCCCGAACAGGCTGGTCTGCGCCGAAGCCAGATTCTTCTGATACTGGGACGCGTATTGGATGAGCTGGTCGATGAAGTTGCGGTCGTCGTGGGGACGCTGGTAGAAATAAGCCGCGCGGTCGGGCGTGCCGAAACTGTCGAACGCGCCGGCCTTGACCAACGACTCCATGCAGCGTTTGTTGAGGTTCTTGAACGAAGCCCGTTTGACGAAATCGAAGATGTTTTGGAACGGGCCGTTCGTCTCGCGCTCGGTCACCAAGGCCTCCACGACGTTGGCGCCCACGTTCTTGACGGCGCACAGCCCGAAACGGATTGCCCCCTGCGCGTTGACCGTGAAGTTGGTCTGGCTCTCGTTGATGTCGGGGCCGAGCAGGTCGATTTTCATGCGCCGGCACTCCTCCATGTAGAAGGAGATTTTGTCGATGGCGCTCAGGTTGTTGGTGAGCACCGACGCCATGAACTCGGCCGGATAATGGGCCTTGAGGTAGGCGGTCTGATAGGCTATCCAAGCGTAGCAGGTGGCGTGCGACTTGTTGAACGCATAGGAGGCGAAGGCTTCCCAGTCGGTCCATATTTTTTCGCAGGTCTTCCGCTCTAACTGATGTTCCGCACAGCCGTCCATGAACTGGCCTTTCATCTTGTCCAACACGTCCTTTTTCTTCTTGCCCATCGCCTTGCGGAGCGTGTCGGCGTCACCCTTGGAGAAGCCGGCCAGCTTTTGCGACAGCAGCATGACCTGTTCCTGATAGACCGTCACGCCGTAGGTGCCTTGGAGGTATTCCTCCATTTCGGGCAGGTCGTATTCGATGGGCTCCTGCCCGCTCTTGCGCTTGATGAAGGTGGGGATATAGTCCATAGGGCCCGGGCGGTAGAGGGCGTTCATGGCGATGATGTCTTCCAAGCGGTTGGGCTTCAGTTCGCGCATATATTTCTTCATGCCCTCGGATTCGAACTGGAAGATGCCGTTGGTGTCGCCACGGCTGAAGAGGTCGTAGGTCAGCTTGTCGTCGAGCGGGATGGCCTCTATGTCTATGTCGATGCCGTGCCGCAGCTTGATGTTGTCGAGCGCGCCCTTGATGATGGTAAGGGTTCTGAGCCCGAGGAAGTCCATCTTAATCAGGCCGACCGATTCCACATACGCGCCTTCGTACTGGGTGACGGGCATCTCGGAGTCCTTGGCCACGCCCGTGGGTACGTATTCGATGATGTCTTCGGGCGCGATGATCATGCCGCAGGCGTGGACGCCCACACTGCGGATGCAGCCTTCCAACTTGATGGCGTAACGCAAGGTGTCGCGCACCAAGGGATTGGGGTTTTCGTCCATTTCCTTTTGCAACTCGGGCACCTCCTTAAAGGCTTTGGCAAGATTGGTGCCCGGCGTGTCGGGTACCAACTTGGCCAGGCGGTTGGATTCGGGCAGAGGCAAATCCAACACGCGCGCCACGTCCTTGATGGCCGACTTGGCCGCCATGGAACCGTAGGTGATGATTTGCGAGACCCGTTCCGAGCCGTATTTTTCCACCACGTATTTGATGACCTTTTCCCGACCCACGTCATCGAAGTCCACGTCGATATCGGGCAGGGAGATACGGGCGGGGTTGAGGAAACGCTCGAACAGCAGGTCGTATTTGATGGGGTCTATATTCGTGATGCCCAGGCAATAGGCCAACGCCGAACCCGCCGCCGAGCCACGGCCCGGCCCCACGAGCACGCCCATTTCGCGGGCGGCGCGGATAAAGTCCCACACGATGAGGAAATAGCCCGGAAAGCCCATGCCCTCGATGGTCGATAGCTCGAAGTCGATACGCTCGCGCAAGGTCTCGTTGTCCCTGAAATTTTCGCCGTAGCGTTTCTTGGCGCCCTCGTAGGTGAGGTGGCGCAGGTAGTCCATGTCGGACGTAAAGGGTTCGGGCAGAGGGAAATGCGGCATCAGCGGCGCGTGTTCCAACTCGAAGGCCTCGATTTTATCGACGATTTCCTGCGTGTTGGCCAAATATTCGGGATGACCGGGGAACAAGGCGGCTATCTCCTCGGCGCTTTTGAGGTATTCCTGACCCGTATAGAGGAGTTTGGTGTCTTCGTTGATTTTCTTACCCGTATTGAGGCAGATGAGGATGCGGTGCGCCTCGTAGTCGTCGGCGTTGACGAAGTGCACGTCGTTGGAGGCGATGCACTTGATGCCGTACTCGGCGGCGAGCTGTTCCAGACGGGCGTTGACGATGGCCTGCTCCTCGTGCCCGTGGTTCTGCATTTCAAAATAGTAGTCCTCGCCGAACAGCGATTGGTGGAAGCGGATGTTCTCTTTCAACAGTTCTTCCTGACCCGACAGGATGGCCTGCGGCACTTCGCCCGCCAGGCAGGCCGAACAGCAAATCAAGCCCTCGTGGTATTGTTCCAACAGTTCGTGGTCGATACGCGGCTTGTAGTAAAAGGCCTCCTTGCGCTGGCTCAACGAACAGAGTTTGACTAAATTGTGGTAGCCGGTGGCGTTTTTGGCCAACAGGATGAGGTGGTAGCTGCTCCTTTCCTCGCGGCCCGACTTTTCGAGACGGCTCTTGGGCGCCACATACACCTCGCAGCCTACAATGGGCTTGATGCCGTTGGCCTTGGCCTTGTTCACGAACTCCATGACGCCGTACATATTGCCGTGGTCGGTAATGGCCATAGCGTTCATGTTCAGCGACTTGGCTTTTTTGAGCAACGCGCCTATCTCGCAGGCGCCGTCCAAGATGGAGTAGCGGGTGTGGACGTGCAGGTGCGTGAAACCGGCGGCCGGCGCTTCGGGGGCGGATTCGGGTAAATTTTGGGTCTCTTCCATGGGACAAAATTAAGAAAATTAGAACAAAGTCAACTCGACGGGGGTATCCGGGGCGGGCGACGGGACGGCAGCCGAAGCTTCGGCTTCGGCGGGGCGCACGAGGCCGTGGACGCCCAAGCCCATAAGGCGGATGCCTTTCTCCTGCCAGGGGAAGTCCTTGCGCAAATCGGCCGTGCAGTGATGCCAGGCCTCGAAGCCCCGCGGCACGGACGCAAACGTGCGGCTCTTGCTCTGCTCGGTGAAATCGTTGTAACGCACTTTGAGCGTGAGCGTCCGTGCGCTGACGCCGTCGCGGTCGAGCAGGCCGAACAGCCGCTGTTCCAAGCGGTACAGCTCCGTAATCCGCTCGAAATTCGTCACGAGGTCGTGGACGTAGGTGTTTTCGACGCTGTAGGACTTGCGCTCCCGCTGCGGCGTGACCTCCCGGTTGTCGATGCCGCGCGCGATGCCGTAATAGTACTGCCCCGCCTTGCCGAACAGGTGCACGAGCTCCATCTCGGAGCGGGCGCGCAAATCGGCTCCGGTGGCGATGCCGTTGGCGTGCATCTTGCGCGCCGTGGCCTGCCCCACGCCGTAGAACTTCTCGATGGGCAGCGCGGCGATGAAATCCAGGGCGGCCGCCGGCTCTATGACGCACAGGCCGTCGGGCTTGCGGTAGTCGGAGGCGATTTTAGCCAAAAACTTGTTGTACGATACGCCGGCCGAGGCGGTCAGGCCCGTTTCGGCCTTGATTTTGGCCTTGATGTCACGCGCTATGAGCGTGGCCGACCGTACCTGCTTGAAATCGTGCGTCACGTCCAAATAGGCCTCGTCCAACGAAAGCGGCTCCACCAAATCGGTGTATTCGTGGAATATCCGACGGATTTGCGCCGAAACGGCCTTATAGACGTCGAAACGGGGCGGCCGGAAAATCAGGTCGGGGCACAGGCGTTGCGCCACCACCGACGGCAGGGCCGAGCGCACGCCGTAGGGACGCGCCTCGTAACTGGCCGTGGCCACGACCATGCGCGGCCCCGGCCGCCCCACCGCCACCGGCTTGCCCCGCAACTCGGGGAAGTCGCGTTGCTCCACCGAGGCGTAGAACGCATCCATGTCGATATGTATGATCTTGCGCACCGAATCCATGCCGAAAACATTACACACTCAACAAAGGTAAGAAAAAAAGCACTATCTTTATGGCGTTAAAATCCACTTGCACTATGGAATGTCGCGTCCGTTTCGCGCCCAGCCCCACGGGGCCGCTGCATATCGGCGGTTTGCGCACCGCCCTCTATAACTATCTGTTCGCCAAGAAAAACGGCGGCAAATTCATTATCCGCATCGAAGATACCGACAGCCAACGGTTTGTGCCGGGCGCGGAGGATTACATTATGGAAGCCCTGCGGTGGTGCGGCCTGCAACCCGACGAGGGCGTGGCGGAGGGTGGCCCGCACGCGCCCTACCGGCAGAGCGAGCGCAAGGCCATTTACAAGCAATACGCCGACGAACTCATCGCCAAGGGGCACGCCTACTATGCGTTCGACACCGCCGAGACGTTGGAACGGTTGCGGAAAGAGGCCGAAAGCCGCGGCGAGGCCTTTGCCTACAACGCGCTGTGCCGCACTAAATTGCAGACGTCGTTGGCGCTGCCCGCCCAAGAGGTGCAGGCGCGTATCGAACGGGGCGAGCCTTACGTCATCCGGTTCAAGACGCCCGAAAACAGGGTGGTGGAGATGGATGACCTCATCCGCGGCCATATGCAGGTGAACACCGACACTTTGGACGACAAGGTGCTGTATAAGAGCGCGGACAGCCTGCCGACCTACCACCTGGCCAATATCGTGGACGACCACCTGATGCGGATTTCGCACGTTATCCGCGGCGAGGAATGGCTGCCGTCGCTGCCGTTGCACTACCTGCTCTACGAAGCGTTCGGCTGGCAGGACAGCCGGCCCGCCTTCGCGCACCTGCCGCTGTTGCTCAAGCCGCAGGGTCAGGGCAAGCTGAGCAAGCGCGACGGCGACAAGTTCGGCTTTCCGGTGTTCCCGCTCGTTTGGCGCGACCCCAAAAGCGGCGAAATATCGAAAGGTTACCGCGAGGAAGGTTACTTTCCCGAAGCCGTCGTCAATATGCTGGCCCTCTTGGGCTGGAACCCCGGCACGGAACAGGAGCTGTTCCCGTTGGAAGCCCTGGCGGAAGCGTTCTCGTTAGAGAAGGTGAGCAAGGCCGGCGCCCGCTTCAACCCGGAGAAGGCGCGCTGGTTCAACGCCCAGTACCTGAGGATGCGTTCGGATGAGGAATTGGGACGGCTGATATTACCGGAATTGCAGGCGCGCTACGGCGGGGCGGCCCCTATTGACGGGGGCACGGCCACGAAAATCGCCGGCTTGTTCAAGGAACGCGTCAACTTCCCCGCCGAACTCGTGACGTGGGCCGCGGTACTATATATACGCCCCGCCGCCTATGCGGAAAACGGCCTTAAAAAGTTCGACAAGCCCGAAAACCGCGAGGCCCTGCGGCAAGTGCTCGACTTTATGAAACCGCGCGCCGAGGCTTGGGCGGGCGCGGGCGCCGACACGGCCGCCGTTATGGAAACCGAGACCTTGGATTTCATCCGCGGGAAGGGCTACCCGATGGGGCAGGTCATGAGCCTGTTCCGGCTGGCGCTGACCGGCGACGCCCAAGGGCCCAACGTGTTCCCCCTCGTGGCGTTCATGGGCATGGCCGAAGCCGA
>CAMXAS010000051.1 GCA_947179195.1 uncultured Bacteroidales bacterium | reverse complement strand
CGGCCGGTTGGCGGGGCAGACGGTCTGGCAACGGTCGCAGCCGAAGATGGCGAGCGGCGGAGCGCCTGCCGCCTGCGGGCGCAGGGGCGGAAACACCTTGCGGCCATTGTCATCCGCCCGTTGTTCTATCGTGGCATAGGCCAGGCATCGGTCCGCCCGCAGGCGCGGCGCGCCCTCGAACGAGAGCGCGCCGGTGGGACAGGCGTCCACGCAGGCGCGGCAATGCAGGCAGTTGGCCGGCAGGCCCGCCGCGTCCTCCGGCGCACGGTCGTAAGTGTCGGCCGGCACATCGGTCAGCAGCAGGCCCAAAAACAGATAAGTTCCCAAACGCGGGGTTTGCAACAGGTCGTTGCGCCCGATACGCCCTAAGCCGGCCCGCACGGCCCAGGCCTTTTCCAAAATCGGGGCGGTATCGACGAAGCCGCGGCAGCGGGCATCGGGATGGCGTCGGTTCAGATAGGCCGCCATCTGTTTGAGGAATCGCCGGATGACGCGGTGATAGTCTTCGCCTTGCGCGAAACGGGCGATGCGCGGATGATACGCATATCGGTCGGGGCGGGGAAAATAGCTGAAGGCGCAGACGGCCACCGTGCGCACGTCGGGCAACAAACGTTCGGGATGGCAACGGGTTTCGGGCGAGCGGGCCAAATAGGCCATGTCGCCTTGGGCGCCGGCGTTCAGATAGGCTTGCAGATAAGGCCATTCGGAGGCCAGTGTGCCGGCGGCGGCCACGCCGACCTCGGCCGCGCCCAAGCGCAGGGCTTCGGCCTTGAAGGCGGCCGCGTTCAAGAGGATGGAAGCCGCCATGTCACTCGAACAGCGAGGCCTGCGCGTCACGGCTCAGCCCCGGCATACGTCCCAAATGTTTGTAGGCGGCCGAGGTGGCCTCCCGTCCGCGCGGCGTGCGCATGAGATAGCCCTCTTGTATCAGGAAGGGTTCATAGACTTCTTCTATCGTGCCGGGGTCTTCGCCCACGGCCGTCGCAATCGTGTTCAGCCCCACGGGGCCGCCGCGGAACTTATCCACGATGACCGACAGGATGCGGTTGTCCATTTCGTCCAAGCCGTGTTTGTCCACGTTCAACGCTTGCAGGGCGTGCTGCACGATGGGCACGTCAATCACGCCGTCCCCCTTGATTTGGGCGAAGTCGCGCACGCGGCGCAACAGCAGGTTGGCGATACGGGGCGTGCCGCGGCTGCGCCGCGCGATTTCGGAGGCCGCGTTCTTTTCGATCGGCACGTCCAACAATTCGGCCGAGCGTTCGATGATGCGGCGCAACGTGTCGGCGGGGTAGTAGGCCAGGCGTGCGCTGATGCCGAATCGCGAGCGCAAGGGGGCGGTCAGCAGGCCGGAGCGCGTCGTGGCCCCGATGAGCGTAAACGGGTTGAGCGTAATCTGCACGCTGCGGGCGTTGGGGCCGCTTTCAATCATGATGTCGATGCGGTAATCCTCCATGGCCGAGTAGAGATATTCCTCCACAATCGGGCTCAACCGGTGGATTTCGTCGATAAACAGCACGTCGTTGGGTTGCAGGCTAGTCAGCAGGCCGGCCAGTTCGCCGGGCTTGTCCAGCACCGGGCCGGAGGTCGTCTTCATCTGTACGCCCAATTCGTTGGCGATGATGTACGAAAGCGTCGTCTTGCCCAAGCCGGGAGGGCCGTGCAGCAGAACGTGGTCCAAGGCCTCCTGCCGCATCTTGGCGGCCATGACGAAGACCTTGAGGTTCTCCACGATGGCGTCCTGTCCTTGGAAACTATCGAAAAGCGACGGCCGCAACGCCTTCTCGATTTCCTTGTCCGAGGGCGAGAGCCGTTCTTTTTCCGGGTCCAAATGTTCGTTCATAATTTCGAAAACGGATAACTTGCAAAGAAACGAAAAAAAAACAGAGGATGCAAGCGCGGTAAAGTTGGTAAATCGGTCGGAAAATCTTATATTTGCAAGTCATATTAAGGATTACTAAAACCCGAACGGCTATGAAAAAAGTATTGGTAGAAATCTGTGTGGGAACCGCCTGTTACGTCATGGGCGCTTCCGAACTCATGCTGATAGAGGATTATCTGACGCCCGAACAGAAAGAGCGTGTGGAAATCAAGGGCACGACCTGCCTGGATGTCTGCCAGCATCCGGAACACGGCAAGGCGCCTTTCGTGCGCATAGACGGTCAGGTTTACGACCGGGTGGACGTACGTCTGTTGGTCGATTTGATTGTCAAACATATCGCGATGAACGAATAGACGGCATCCGTCATTTTTGCAGAGGGGCGGCCCGTGACGTGCGAACGGTCGGGTCGGCATACGCTTTGCAGGGACGGCAATGCAGGTGCGGCGGGTGGAGACGGCCGGCCGCGTATGGATTTTGAAAAAATAAACAACTATGGCATACAATCAGGCAATGATGATTCGACGGGACCTGTTGGCCCGTATGTGCAAACTCATTAAGGACGGCAACCTCAAGGAGGAAATCGACCGTATCCCCTTGATCATGCGTCCCCGTCACAGCAACGAGGTATCGCGCTGCTGCATCCACAAGGACCGGGCGGTCATCAAGTACCGGCTCATGGCGATTTTGGGCTTCGATGTCCGGGACGAGGAAGACGAATTGATTCCGCTTTCGCAATACGCCAAAATGGCGGAAGAACGGAAGGACTTCACCGATATCATGCTGACGGTGGTGGACGAGGCTTGCAGTTCCTGCGTCAAGTCCAACTACGTCGTGACGAATATGTGCCACGGCTGTATCGGCCATCCGTGTACGTTCGCTTGCCACAAGCAGGCCATCAGCGTAAACGAGAAAGCGCGGATCGACCCGTCCAAGTGCGTGAGCTGCGGCTTGTGTATGCAGGCCTGTCCGTTCAACGCCATCATCTACCAGGCGGTACCTTGCGAGGAATCCTGCCCCGTGGGCGCGATTTCCAAGGACGAATACGGTGTGGAACACATCGACGAAACGAAATGTATCTATTGCGGCCGTTGCCGTGAAGCCTGCCCCTACGGCGCCATCATGGAAAAGACGTATCTGGTGCAGATTTACGCCGCGTTGAAAGACCCGAAGAAAAAAGTCGTGGCCATGTTCGCGCCGGCTTTGGCGGGTCAGTTCCCCGCGCCGCTCGGCAAAATCATCTCGGCCATCCGTGGCGTCGGTTTCGACGAAGTATGGGAAGTGGCCAAGGGTGCCAACATCACGACGGAGAACGAAACGGCCGAATTTGAAGAACGCATGGAAAAGGGCGAGCCGTTCATGACCACGTCCTGCTGCCACGCTTATACGGAGTTGACCAAGAAGCACTTGACGGAATTGGCGCCCTATGTGTCCACCACGCGCACGCCGGCGAGCTATACGGCCGAACTCATCAAGAAGCAACAGCCGGATGCCGTGACCGTGTTCATCGCGCCTTGCGTTTCCAAACGTCACGAAGGTTTCTATGACCCGAACATGGACTATGTGATGTCGTTCGAGGAATTGGGCGCCATGATGGTGACGGCGGGCGTGGACGTGCTCTCGTGCGAGGAAAGCGAATACGACGGCGGCATCGACAATTCCGGCCGTGCGTTCCCCTACACGGGGGGCGTGCTGGATTCGGTCAAGAAATACGCCAAGCATCCCGAAAACATCCGCCCCTACATTGTGGACGGTATCGATAAGGCTGTCATCAAGAGCCTGAAGAACATCAAGAAGACGTGCGGCGGGCCCGATCAGCCCAACTTTATCGAATTCATGATGTGCAAGGGCGGCTGTGTGAACGGTTGCAACGCCTTGGCCAACCCGCGGACGGCTACGCGTCAGATTCAGAACTTTATCGCGGAAGACGAGAAAAAGAAACAGGAGCAGGCCTAACCATGAGCGCGGAGAAAATCAAGGTTTCCATTTGTCTGGGCAGTTCCTGCTTTGCGCGGGGCAGTCAGAAGAATTTGGAAATCATGCAGGCGTATTTCGCCGAGAAGCACTTGGACGATAAAATCGATTTCGCCGGGCATCTGTGCGAGGAAGTCTGCAAGCAGGGGCCGACGCTCAAGATAGGCGATAAGGTCTATTACGGCGTCACGGCCACGAATCTGCGCGCCATCTTGGACGATAATTTCAAGGATCTGTAACCGGAATCCTCATCGACCGACTGGATGCGAGACCCCGACAAGGACCGTGCGAGACCGGACTTTGCCGGGGTTTTTGCTGAATGATAAAACGAAATGCGTATGAAAGAGAACGTAATCTATACCGAGAAAAACAATTGTCAGGACTGCTATAAATGTATCCGCGAATGCCCGGTCAAGTCCATCCGGATGGAGGGCAACAGCGCGTCGGTCATCTTCGACACCTGCATTTATTGCGGCCGCTGCGTGCGGATTTGCCCGGCCGACGCCAAGAAATACCGCGACGATTTGAGCCGGGTGCAGTATTGGCTGTCTTCGGGCGAAAAGGTGGTGGCCTGTATCGCGCCGACGTTCGTGACGGATTTCGGGCACATGACGACCGACCAGTTGGTCAAGGTGCTGTATAAATTGGGTTTCGCGGCCGTTTCGGAGGTGGCCATCGGCGCCGATATCGTGGCGCGGGAAACGAACCGATGGCTGGCCGACCAGCCGGACGGGGTTTATATATCGTCGGCGTGTCCGGCCGTGGTCAACTATATGCATATCTATATGCCGGAGGCCTTGAACCATCTGTCGCCGGTGGTGTCGCCCATGGTGGCGCACGCGCGCCTGTTGCGCAAAACGCTGTTCCCGACCGAAAAGCTCGTGTTCATCGGCCCGTGCATCGCCAAGAAAGACGAACGCGACTATAACGCAGACGTATTGGACGCCGCCGTGACGTTCCAGAACCTGAAGCGCTGGTTCGACGAGGAAAAGGTGGAACTCTATCCGTTCGACCGCATCGAAGTGCCCGGCGACTTCATCATCGGGCGGCCGGGTACGGGCGATATGTTCCCCGTGGACGGCGGGATGCTGGCGACGATGGCGGCCGATATGAAGGTGGCCGAAACCGATTATATGTGCTTTTCCGGCATGGAGCAGGTCATCGACATCTGCGGCGAGATTCCGACGTGGAAAGAAAAAGGCAAACTGTTCCTCGAACTCATGGCCTGCAAGGGCGGCTGTATCAAGGGCCCGGCCATGATTAACCACGACGGCGTGGCGGCCAAGCGGCGTGCGATGATACAGATGCACGGGCAGTTGCAGAAATCGACCTTGCCCTACAAACCCTTGACGGAACCCGCCGGCATGGATTGGATTAACCGCGAGTTCGTGCGGGATTACAAGGTGAAATGCCAATATCCGGAGGAAGACATCGTGGAGGCGCTCCACTCGTTGGGCAAACGCAGCGTCAAGGACGAATACAACTGCACGGGTTGCGGCTACGACAGTTGCCGGGCCTTGGCCGAAGCCATGCTGAGCGGCAACGCGCACCGCGAGATGTGCGTGTCGTGTATGCGGCAGGAAGCGCAGGAAAAGGCGTCGGTGCTGTTGCAGAAGATGCCCTACGGCGTGGTGACGGTGGACGACCGATTGAAGGTGGTGGAAGCCAACCGCAAGTTCGCCGAGATTATGGGCGACGAACTCATGCAGGTCTATAAGGCCGTGCCGGGCTTGAAAGGCGTGGACATACGGCGCGTGTTGCCGTTCCACAACCTGTTTGAATCGCTGTTGCAGAGCGGCGGCGAGATGACCGAACACGACGTGCGCGAGGGCGACAATTTCTATCACTTGTCGTTGGTCACGATTCAGCAATACAAGATGGTTTGCGGTATCATCCAAAACCTGCGTGCGCCGGAGATGCAGTACGAACTGCTGACCGACCGCATCCGGGAAGTCATCAAGCAAAACGTGGAGTCGGTGCAGCGCATCGCGTATCTGTTGGGCGAAAACGCCTCGTTTACCGAATCCATGCTCAACTCGATTGTCGATAGCCGGGAGACCGCGCCGGTCGCCCCCAAAACGGAATAAGCGGGAGACGGTATGGAGAAAAAGGAAAAACTCTTTATAGAGATCGCGCATCACCACGAGAACAAGCACAACAAGCCGGTTTGCGGCGATACGTTCCTCTCGCGCAAGATAACGGACGACAACCGTTATGTGGCCGTGTTGTCCGACGGCTTGGGCAGCGGCATCAAAGCCAACGTGCTCAGCACGATGACGGCCTCCATGGCCTTGAATTTCCGTCTGCGGCGCGAACCGATCCTGCGGTCGGCCCTGAACATCATGAACGCCTTGCCCGTCGATTCGGCGCGTAACATCAGTTATGCGACGTTCACGATTGTGGATACGGATTTCGAAGGCACGACGGAAATCGTGGAGTTCGACGGGCCGGAATACCTGTTGTTCCGCGACGGGCAGCAGGTGGAACCCGTCAAGGACGCCATCGGCATCGACCGCGAAGGGCAACAGTTCACGGCCTACAGCGGCGACGTGGAGGCGATGCGGCGTCTGGGCGCCGAACCCGACAAGTTCCGGGTCATGTATCGTTCCCACCTCAGGCTGTGCAAGGGCGACCGCATCATCTTCTACAGCGACGGCGTCGTGCAGTCGGGCATGGGGGCCAAGGAGCATCCGTTCGGCTGGGGCGAGAAAGCCGTGCGCGCGTATGTGCAGGAACTCATCCGGCAGAAGCCCGATATCTCCGCCCGCGACCTGTCGCGCAAGATTGTCAACGCGGCCTTGCAGAAAGACGGCATGAAGTCGCGCGACGACATTACCTGCGCCGTGATTTACGCGCGCGACCCGCGGCAGTTGCTCATCTGTTCCGGCCCGCCCTACGACGCCAAGAACGACAAGACGCTGGCGGCGGCCGTGGACAAGTACGACGGCAAGAAGGTGGTGTGCGGCGGCACGACGTCCAAAATCCTGTCGCGGGAGTTGAACCGTGAAATCACCGTCGATATCAAGAACATCCGCACGCGCGAATATCCGCCGGCCGCGACGATGCAAGGGGTGGACCTCGTGACCGAAGGCATCCTGACGTTGGGCATGGTGGCCGAAATGCTGGAGAAAGATAATCCGTTGGAGGTGCACAAGTATTCGCCGGCCTGGGATTTGATCCGGCTCATCATGGAGTCGGACATCATCGACCTGCTCATCGGCACGCGCATCAACGAGGCGCATCAAGACCCGTCCTTGCCCGTGGAGTTGGAAATCCGGCGCAACGTCGTCAAGCGGATTGCGGCCTTGTTGGAGGAGAAGTGGCTTAAAAAGGTCAATATCGCGTATCTGTAGGGCGCGGCGGAGGATGCGATGGCGGCGGTTCAGTCTTATATCAAAGGATTTACAACCTATCTCCGGCTCGAAAAACATCTGTCCGAAGCCACGATAGCGGCCTATACGCACGATGTGACGCAATTCGCTTCGTTTTTGCAGGCGGCGCGGCAGACGCCCGTTTCGTGGGGAACGGTGCGGCAGGTTGACATCGAACGCTTCCTTAAATATCTGTACGATATGGATTTGGCGGCGGTGACCCAGGCCCGTATGCTGAGCGGCTTGAAATCCTTTTTCGGCTATATGGTCGAGGAAGGGGAACTGGGCGTTTCGCCGGCCGAACTCGTGGAGGCGCCCCAATGGCGGCGGCATTTGCCGGAGGTGCTGACGGTGGAGGAAATCGACCGTATGATGCAGGCCATCGACATGAGCAAGGCGGAGGGGCGGCGCAACAAGGCGATTCTATCCGTGCTGTACGCTTGCGGCCTGCGGGTGTCGGAATTGACGAACCTGCGCATCTCCTGCCTGTTCCTTGACGAGGGTTTCGTGCGCGTCATCGGCAAGGGCAACAAGGAACGGCTGGTGCCGATCGGGCATGAGGCCATCCGCCTTGTGGAACATTATCTGCGTTACGACCGCAGCCAGTTGACCGTGAAGCCGGGCTGCGAGGACATCGTGTTCCTGAACCGGCGCGGCGGGCGTCTGAGCCGCGAGATGGTGTTCATGATGATACGGCAGACGGCAGGCTTGGCCGGTGTGACGAAGCCGGTGAGCCCGCACAGTTTCCGTCACAGTTTCGCGACCCACCTCGTGGAGGGCGGCGCCGACCTGCGGGCCGTGCAGGAAATGTTGGGGCA
>CAMXAS010000050.1 GCA_947179195.1 uncultured Bacteroidales bacterium | reverse complement strand
CTCGGCATTCGGCGGCAACGCAGGGCACGGCGCGACACGAACGTGTTTTGATTGCGGGACACACGACTTTAAGAAAACAAGTTTTTCAAGCCGATGTCCCGCAATCAATCGCCACTCCGTGGCGGCGCGCCGTGCCCTGCGTTTGGAAATGCGCTCGACTTGCATTATCTTTGCCAGCCTTATTGGTGGAGTAGGGTCTGAAATGTTGTAAAATCTGCCAATAGGTTAACTTTTAAGCAGTTAAAGAATGAGCGAGCAATCGGACGCCAAGAGCAAGAAATCGTTCTGGAAAGAGTTGTTTCCGGCGAAGCCGTTGGATAAGAAGCAGATAAAGCGCGAGGTGAAGAGTTATATCGTCATCACGCTCTGTCTGTGCATCTACGCCTTCGCGCTCGTGATGTTCATCATCAACTCGAACATTGTCAGCGGCGGCGTGAACGGTATCGCCACGCTGCTGTACTATGCTTCGGGGCACCGGATTCCGGTCGGCATCTCGGCCTTCGTCATCAACGCCGTGCTGTTGGTCATCGGCTTCAAGATTCTCGGCAATGCGTTCGGTTTCAAGACGATATGGGCCATCTTCTTCCTGTCGTTCTTCGTCACGATTTGGCAAGGCCTGCTCAAACAGCCGGTCTTGGACCAGGACCCGTTCCTGTCGGCCGTTATCGGCGGCGCGCTCATCGGGCTTGCCGTGGGCACGGCCTTCAACTACGGCGGCAGCACAGGCGGCACCGACATCGTGGCGCTGATTATCACCAAATTCCACAACGTCAGCCCGGGTCGGGTCATCCTCTACTGCGACCTCTGCATCATTTCGTCCTCTTTCATCGTATTCTACTATTTCTTGGGGAAAACGCCGGAGGAGTCGTTGCGGGTGGTGCTGTACGGCTTTGTCGTCATGACGGTGACGTCCTATACGATAGACCTTATCGTGCTTGGCGCGCAGTCGAGCGTGCAGATGCTCATTTCCTCCCGCAAGCACGAGGAAATCGCCGAGATGATCAGCACCGAGATGCACCGCGGGGTGACGCTCCTGGACGCCAAAGGGTTTTATTCGAAGGAACAATCGAACGTCGTGTTCGCCGTGGTACGCAAATACGAGATGCAGAACGTTTTGCGCCGCATCCGCGACATCGACCCCGACGCCTTTACGAGCGTGACGCAGGCCACGGGCGTGTATGGCAAAGGGTTCCAGGCATTGAAATAAAGAGTTTATAAAAGCAATAGAAGCAGTAAAGTAAAAAAAGAAAAGGATCAGTATGAACCAGAATTTGGAACAGATCCGTAAAGACCTGGCGTCTTACGGCATCGAAAATGTCAAGGACATTTACTACAACCTGTCCTACGACGAATTGTACGAACACGAAACCAAAGCCGGCCTGACCGGCTTCGACCGCGCCTATCTGACCGATATGGGCGCCGTGAGCGTGGATACGGGCGAATTTACCGGCCGTTCTCCCAAAGATAAATATATCGTGAAGGAACCCGGTTCGGAGAACAACGTATGGTGGGCGCAGGCGGGCCGCAAGGGCTCCGACAACAAGGCCATCACGCCCGAACTGTGGGAGAAGCTCTACAAGAAGGGCAGCGCGCAGCTGTCGGCCAAGAACCTGTACGTACAGGACGGCTACGTGGGCGCGAACCCCAACAGCCGCATCTGCATCCGCGTCATCACCGAGGTGGCGTGGCAGGCGCACTTCGTCAAGAATATGTTTATCCGCCCGAGCGAAGATGAACTCAAGACGTTCAAGCCCGACTTCATCATGCTCAACGCCTGCAAGACGACTTATCCCGACTTCAAGGCCGAAGGCATGAACAGCGAGGTGTTCGTGGCCTTCCACCTGGGTCTGAAACGCGCTGTTATCGGCGGCACGTGGTACGGCGGCGAGATGAAGAAAGGCCTGTTCTCGGTGATGAACTACTTCCTGCCGCTCAACGGCATGGCCGCCATGCACTGCTCGGCCAACAAGGGCAAGGACGGCGACACGGCCATTTTCTTCGGCTTGTCCGGCACGGGCAAGACCACGCTTTCGACCGACCCGAACCGCGAGCTCATCGGCGATGACGAACACGGCTGGGACGACGAAGGCGTCTTCAACTTCGAAGGCGGCTGCTACGCCAAATGTATCCACCTGAGCAAGGAAAACGAACCCGATATCTACGGCGCCATCAAGCGTGACGCGCTGCTCGAAAACGTCGTTATCGACGCCAAGGGCCACATCGACTTCGACGACGCCTCCAAGACGGAAAACACGCGTGTTTCCTATCCTATCTACCACATCAACAACATCGTTAAGCCGGTGTCCAAGGCGGGCCACCCGTCGAAGGTGATTTTCCTGACGGCCGACGCGTTCGGCGTTCTGCCGCCCGTATCGCGCCTGACGCCCGACCAGACGATGTATCAGTTCCTGAGCGGCTATACGGCCAAGGTGGCCGGTACCGAACGCGGCATCAAGGAACCGACGCCCACGTTCTCGTCCTGCTTCGGCGCGGCCTTCCTGTTGCTGCACCCGACGAAATACGCGCAGGAACTCGTCAAGAAGATGCGTCAGCACAACTCGACGGCCTACCTCGTGAACACGGGCTGGATCGGCGGGCCTTACGGCGTTGGCCGCCGTATCGACATCCCGTCCACGCGCGCCATCATCGACGCCATCCTGGACGGCTCGCTCGACAAGGCGGAGACCGAGACGATTCCGGTATTCGGCCTGGCGGTGCCCAAGGCCGTGAACCGTGTGGATTCCAAAATCCTCAATCCGCGCAACCTGTGGGAAAACCCGGCCGACTGGGACAAGGCGGCCCGCGAATTGGGCGAGAAATTCATCAAGAATTTCGAGAACTTCACGGACAACGAAGAGGGCAAACGCCTCGTGGCGGCCGGTCCTCAGCTGTAGTCTCCGATTCAGAAACCATGCAAACCCGCGGGCGGATCCGGACGAAGGTTCGGTCCGCCCTTTTTTCATTTTAACGTTATGCCGCACGCCCCTTCCCGACTCCTAAGCCGTTCCACGGTCCGGAAAGCCTTGCTTTGGCTTGTCCTGACGGCGGGCATGGCGGGCAGCGGACAGGCGCAGTTCTATACCGGCTCGGAGATGAGCTTCGGCCGGAAGCGCGTGCAGTACGAGAAATTCTTTTGGTCGTACTACCGTTTCGACGGCTTCGACGTCTATTTCAACCGCAAGGGGCGCAATCTGGCGCTCTATACGGCCAACTACCTGCAATACCACCTGCCGGAGATGGAGCAGGCCATCGGCTATCAGACGCAGGACGCGCTCAAATTCATCGTCTTCAACCGGCTGAGCGACTTCAAGCAGAGCAATATCGGCTACTTGGACGAGAGCAGCGAGGTGGGCTACAATACGGGGGGCGTGACCCGTTTTATCGACAACAAGGTGTTTCTGTATTTCGAGGGCGACTATGTGGCGTTCGAGCGGCAGATACGGCGCGGCATGGCGTCGGTCTTGCTGACGCAGGCCATTTCGGGAGCGAAGGTGAGCACGCAGTACAAGAACTCCTACCTCATGGACTTGCCGGCCTGGTTTACGGAGGGGCTGGCGGCCTATTTCAGCGAGCCTTGGAACGAACAGTATGACGAACGCATCCAACAGGCCATCCTGCGCAACGACTACCGTTATCTGTCGGGCGTTTACGGCGAGGACGCGGCCTTTGCCGGCCATGCGTTCTGGTATTTTATCGCGCAGACCTACGGCCTGGACGCCGTGCCGCGCTGTGTGCGGATTGTGGCTTCCGAACGCAATATGGACAAGACGTTCCGTATTGCGCTCAACACCAAGATGAAAGACCTGCTCAAAGGCTTCCGCGCGTTTTACGCGGAGCGGGAGGCGGGGCGCGGACGCGACAGCGTGCCTCATCATGTGGTGCTGAAACGCACGAACAAGCCCGAAACGGTTTACAGCCGGTTTACGGTGAACCCGGGGGCGGTGTGGCGCGACAGCGTGCTGACGGCCTCGCAGGAGCGATTGGCTAAAAATCCGCGCACGGCCTCAGACCGCCCCCATAAGGGGGGAGAGTTGGCATTCACATCCAATTGGCTGGGGCGCGCCAAAGTGTATATACAAAGCCTGAACCCGTCGCGGCGGCGGTGCGTCTATAGCACGGGGGCGGCCGTGAACGATATGCCCGACTACTCGTTCCCCGTGTTGGCCTGGCATCCCAACGGCCACGCCCTGGGCATCATCACGGAGGAGAAGGGCCGCACGACGCTGCTCATCTACGACTTGGAGAAGAAGCGCAAGGACATCCGCCGCTATTATCTGGACTATTTCGAGAAGATAACCTCGTTCAGCTTCTCGCCCGACGGCCGCAGCATCGCCATCGCGGCCTCGAGCAACGGCGCGTCGGACATCTTCCTGCACAACCTGATGGCCGGCACCGACAAGCAGCTCACGTTCGACCTCTACGACGACAAGGAGCCGACGTTCATCCCCGGCACGTCGTTGCTCGTCTTTGTGTCGAACCGACCCGACGACACGATTCGCAAGGGGGAGAAATTCGAGGTGGCGCCCTCGATGAAAAAGGGCACGAACCTGTTTGCCTACGACCTGAAGAAAGGCGGCGTCACGCTGTTTCAGATGACGGACGAACAGGAGCGCGTCCGCCTCTCCGACCCCAACCCGATTGACAGCCGCCGGCTGCTGTTCCTGAGCAACGCGGCGGGCAAGACCGACCTGGCGGCGGGCGGCTTCGGGCGCGTCATGGACCATGTGGATACGGCCGTCCACTACCGCCGCACGTTCGAGAGCGTGCCGTTCGGCAACCGGCCCGCCGGCCTGAGGGAAATCGACGTCTCGGCCAAGTCGGGCGTATATACGAGCCTCGGCTTGGAGAATGGCCGCTACGTATTGGCCGTGGAGCCCTTACAGTCGTTGCGCGACGAGCTGTACCCCAAACTGCCGGCGCCGACTTTGGTGCCGCCCACGGCCTTCAAGACCGAGATTTTGGAAAAAATAGCGCGTATGGAACGGCGGAAAGCCATCGCCGACAGCCTGGAGGCGGCCGCCGCGGCAGACACGGCGCAGGCCGTGGCTGCGGGCGCGGCTGCGCCGGGCACGGGCCGCCCCCGTCAGACGCTCGCGCTCCATGCCGCCCGTTATGAAGACCGCAGCGATACGACGGCCTTCGACCGCTATCTGGCGGCCCGCGCGGCGGCCGGCCTCGGCGCCCCTCGGGCGGAAGTGTCCGCCCCCCAGCCCGATACGACGGACGACAGCCGGCAAAGCCCTGTCGCCACCGACTCGACCGCGTCCGTCGCCGACAACGACTCGCCGGCCGACACCGTCCCCGCCCGCACGCCGCCGAAACAGTACACGTACCGGCCGGAGTTCTCCATCAACCAAGCCACGGCGCAATTGGGATTCAGCTTCCTGAACACGACGTATCAGGCCTTTACGAACAGTTCCTCGCCCATCTACCTCAACTCGGACGTCAACGGCTTTACGCAGATCTCGCTGTCCGACCTCATGGAAAACCACCGCATCATAGGCGGCTTCAGCTTCTCGTTCGACTTCACGACGTTTGAATACCTGCTGAGTTACGAATACTTGGAGCGGCGGCTCGGCCACCAGTTCGTGTTCCACATCATCAACCGGAACGACAACAGCATGAACGTAGAACCTTATAAGCAAAACACTTACAACGGCTACTACGTCATGAAATACCCGCTCTCGCCCGTGAGCATGATCAAGGGCACCGTCTTTGCGCGCTACGACCGCACGGTGTTCAAGAGTTACGAATGGAACAGCCTCGTCGCGCCGATGCAACAGCAACTGAAAGTGGGTCTTAAGGGGGAATGGGTGTATGACCGCTCGCGCTTCGTGACGCAGAATATATACTATGGCACGCGCGGCAAGGTGTTCGCCGAATACTATCAAGGCATCGTGCACGACAACCAGAACCTGTTTGTGGTGGGCGTCGATTTCCGCGACTACCGCCGGCTGTACAAGACTTTGATTTGGGCGAACCGCATCGCGGCCTCGACCTCGTTCGGGCAACAGAAGCTCGTGTATTACATGGGCGGCATCGACGGCTGGCTGTTGCCGCGCTTCAACCGCGACGTGCAGACCGACCCGAATCAGAACTACGCCTATCAGACGCTGGCCACGAATATGCGCGGCTTTATCCAGAACATCCGCAACGGCAACAGCTTCGCGGTCATCAACAGCGAAATACGCTTCCCGTTCGCGCAGGTGCTCTCGCGCGGGCCCGTCAAGTCGTCGTTCCTGCGCCATCTGCAACTCGTGGCGTTCGCCGACGTGGGCAGCGCGTGGAGCGACTGGAACCCGTGGTCGAAAGACAACCCGTTCTACAAACAGACCATAGAGGACGGCAAAATCACGATAGAATTGGAGAAGGAGGCCAACCCGATTGTATTGGGCTTCGGGGCGGGGCTGCGCTGCCAGCTGCTCGGCTACTTCATGCGGTTCGACCTCGCCTGGGGCGTGGAGAACGGCCTCGTGCACGACAAACCCGTGTTCTACTTCTCGCTCTCGACCGATTTTTAACGCAAAACTTGCAGGTGCCGCGGCTTTCGCTTAACTTCGTGGCACGAAACGCATATAATATTGAACGATATATTTGAACGACATGGCGAAGACTCCCGCTAAACCGAAGGCCGGACAACCGGCCCAAGACCCTCAGGCCGCGCCCCGCACCGAAATCGGCAGCATAGGCGAATTCCCGCTCATCGACCGCCTGACGGCCGACCTCCCGATTCATAACGCCGACTACACGTGCAAGGGCGTGGGCGACGACGCGGCCGTGCTGCAACTGCCCAAGGGCGAAAAGCTGCTGGTTTCCAAAGACCTGCTCTGCGAGGGCGTGCATTTCGATATGACGTACTGCCCGCTGCGTCACTTGGGCTACAAGGCCGTGGCGGTCAACCTGTCGGACATCGCGGCCATGAACGGCACGCCGCGCCAGGTGCTCGTCGGCATCGCGGCCTCGAACCGCTACAGCGTGGAGGCGCTCGAAGAACTCTATACCGGCATCCGGCTAGCCTGCGACCGCTATCATGTGGACCTCGTGGGGGGCGACACCACCTCGTCGGCGGCGGGGCTGTTCATCTCGGTGACCGTGCTCGGCTCGGCCAAGCCGGAGGACATCTGCTACCGCGAGGGCGCGAAAGAACACGACCTCATCTGCGTGTCGGGCGACCTGGGCGGCGCCTACGCCGGGCTGCTGCTCTTAGAGCGCGAAAAGCGGACGTTCCTCTCCAACCCGAACGCCCAGCCCGACTTTCAGGATTTCTCGTATGTGCTGGAACGCCAGCTCAAGCCCGAACCGCGTACCGACATCGTGAAGCTGTTGGCCGAGAAAGGCGTGAAGCCGACGTCAATGATCGACATCTCGGACGGCCTCTCGTCGGAGCTGCTGCACCTGTGCGAACGCTCGCACTGCGGCTGCATGGTCTATGACAACAAAATCCCCATCGACGCCGAGACCTGCAAGGCCTTGGATATCTTCGACATCGTGCCGACGACGGCCGCGCTCAACGGCGGCGAGGACTACGAGCTGCTGTTCACGATTGGCCAGAAAGACTACGAGAAGCTGAAGGACTGCCCCGAAATCCATATCATCGGGCATATCGTCGAGGCCGCGCAGGGCTGCTATATGGTGCCGGAGAACGGGCCGATGATGCGTTTGGAGGCGCAGGGCTTCGACGGCTTCAAACAACGGTAAAACGAAGCGGAACGGGGTATCATCATGCGTATTGACAAATATCTGTGGGCCGTCCGTCTTTTCAAGACCCGCTCTCAGGCGGCGGAGGCCTGCCGCAACGGCCGCGTCTTCATCAATGAGGAGGCCATCAAGGCGGCGCGGGAGATTAAAACCGGCGAGCGGTTCGACCTCAAGCAACACGGCGTCAAGTTCACGTATCAGGCCGTGGGCGTGCCGCCTTCGCGCGTCGGCGCCGCGCTCGTGCCCCAATACCTCCTTGACCTGACGCCCGACTCGGAAAAGGCCAAACTCACGGCCCAGCGCTCCGTTTCCGCCTTTGAGTACCGCGAGCGCGGCACCGGCCGCCCCACCAAGAAGGAGCGCCGCGAAATCGATAGATACAAGGAAGAG
>CAMXAS010000049.1 GCA_947179195.1 uncultured Bacteroidales bacterium | reverse complement strand
GTAATTTTTTCGCTATATTTGCAAGTTGCTGTTTTGTGTCAAAAACGGCGGCGCAGGGTTTTATTTTTACGGCTATGGAAAAATACAAACGGATTCTGCTCAAATTGAGCGGGGAGTCCCTGATGGGGGCACAGGCTTACGGCATAGACGCCAACCGCTTGGGCGAGTACGCGGCGGAAATCGCCGCCTGCCACCGCAAGGGCTGTCAAATCGCGATTGTCATCGGCGGCGGTAACATCTTCCGCGGGCTGCAAGGGGCGGCCAAGGGCATGGACCGCATCCAGGGCGACTATATGGGCATGATGGCCACGCTCATCAACAGCATGGCCTTGCAGTCGGAGTTGGGCAAACAGGGCGTGGAGGCGGAACTGCTTTCCGGTCTGGCCGTTGACCCGATTTGCGCGCGCATGAGCAGCCGCCGCGCCATTGCGGCGCTGGAAGCCGGCAAGGTGGTCATCATGGCCGCCGGCACGGGCAATCCGTTCTTTACGACCGATACCGGCGCGGCTTTGCGGGCGGCGGAGGTCAAAGCCGACGTGCTGCTGAAAGGCACGCGCGTGGATGGCGTATATACCGCCGACCCTGAAAAAGACCCGAAGGCCGTTAAGTACGACCGCCTGACGTTCGACGAGGCTTACGGCAAGGGCTTGAAGATTATGGATTTGACGGCCTTTACGCTCTGCAAGGAGAACAACGTGCCGATTTACGTGTTCAATATGGACGTGCCGGGCAACCTGCTCAAGGTGGTGTCGGGCGACAACATCGGCACGCTGATAACCGTATAGCCGTAGCCCCACCTTGCGGGGAGGCGGCCACGTGGGCTGGCCCATAGCGGGCCGGGAAAACGGGGCGGACCGTGCGGCTGGGGTTCAAACATTAAAAACATAATACCTATCGATATGACCGAAGAAGTGAAGGCTTGTTTAAGCAAGCAGAAAGAACAGATGGAGGCCGCGTTGGCGCATCTTGAAAAGGAATTGTCGCAGATCCGCGCCGGCAAGGCGTCGCCCAAGATGCTGGAAGGCGTCAAGGTGGATTATTACGGCACGCTTACGCCGCTCGACCAGATTGCCGCCATCAATACGCCCGATGCCAAGCAGATTACGATTCAGCCGTGGGAGCGCAATATGATTGCGGCCGTGGAGAAAGCCATCCTGGCCGCCAACCTCGGTTTCACGCCGCAGAACAACGGCGAACTGATCCGCATCTCGTTGCCGCCGCTGACCGAAGAACGCCGTAAAGACCTTATGAAACGCTGCAAGGGCGAGGGCGAGACGGCCAAGGTAACCATCCGCAACACGCGCCGCGACGCGAACGAGGAAATCAAGAAGCTCGGCAAGAACGGCCTGCCCGAAGACGCGACGAAACAGGCCGAGAAAGACATCCAGGACCAGACCGACAAGTATGTGGGCAAGGTGGATGCGATGCTCGCCGAGAAGGAAAAGGATATCATGACGGTTTAAGACCGTGGCTTAAAAAGGGTGCTTATGTTGTTGCCTCATCAATACCCCTACCGTGTGGTGTTGGGCTCCGCCTCGCCGCGGCGTAAGGAACTCATGGAGCGGATGGGCTTCGACTTCGAAGTCCGCGTCAAGGCGACCGACGAGTCGTATCCCGCTTCGCTGCCGCAGGAGGAAGTGGCCGAATACATCGCGGTGAAGAAAGCGATGGCTTTCGATTTCGACGAACTGCCGGACAAGGCCTTGCTCGTCACGGCCGATACCGTGGTGTTGCTCGACGGCCATATCTTCGGCAAGCCTGCCGACCGCGAGGAGGCCGTGCGGATGCTCTACACGCTGTCGGGGCAGACCCACCGCGTCATTACGGGCGTCTGTCTGCGCAGCCGGGAAAAGCAGGAACGCTTCTCGGTGGTGTCGGACGTTACGTTCCGCGTGCTGAGCCTGGAGGAAATCGAGTACTACGTGGACAAACTGCAACCCTACGACAAGGCCGGGGCTTACGGCTTGCAGGAATGGATAGGCTATGTGGCGGTGGAAAAGGTCGAAGGCTCTTTCTTCAACGTCATGGGGCTGCCCACCCAGCGGCTGTACCGGGCCATGATGGCGTTCTAAGGCGGCCAAGGATATGAAAGGGAATAGGTTTTTATCGATAGCGGTTTGGGCCTGCCTTTTGGGCGGGCTGTCCGTGCCGTCCGTCTCGCGGGCGCAGAGCAAGGAGTTCGACTTGCTCAAAAATCTCGAAATTTTCGGTTCCATCTATAAGGAGCTTGTTCTCAATTACGTGGATGAGGTGCAGACGGGCGACCTGATGCAGCACGCCGTCGAGGCCATGCTGTCGTCCTTGGATCCTTACACGGTATATATTCCTGAATCCAACATCGAGGATTACAAAATCATGATGATGGGCCAGTATGGCGGCATCGGCTCGCTGATTCACTGGCGCGACGGGTATGTATATATTGCCGAACCCTACGAGGGTTTCCCGGCCGACCGCGCGGGGCTGAAGCCCGGCGACAGGATCGTGCGGCTCAACGGCGAGGATACGAAGGGGCGGAATGTGGATGAGGTGAGCGCTTTGCTCAAAGGGCAGGCCGGTACGGCCTTGGATTTGGTCGTGGAACGCGAGGGCGTGCGCGACCCCATCAGCGTGCGGCTCATCCGTCAGGAAATCAAAATCGACAATGTGACGTACAGCGGGATGCTGCGCGACCATACGGGCTACATCCGCTTGGACGGCTTTACGCAAGGGGCGGCGGGCGAGGTCAAACAGGCCTTGCTGCAACTCCGGAAAGAGGGCGCGGAACAGTTGATTTTGGACTTGCGTTACAACGGCGGCGGGCTGTTGGACGAGGCCGTCAAAATCGTGAACCTGTTTTGCGACAAGGGTTTGCCGGTCGTCAGCACGCGCGGCAAGCAGAACGACCGCAACCGCACGTACTATACGACGGAAAGCCCCGTGGATAACGACATCCCGGTGGTCATCCTCACGTCGCGCGGCACGGCCTCGGCCTCCGAAATCGTGTCGGGCGCGTTGCAGGACTACGACCGCGCCGTCATCATCGGCGAGCGGACGTTCGGCAAGGGCTTGGTGCAGAACGTGTTGCCGTTGCCCTACAACGCCCAGCTCAAGGTCACGGTATCGAAATACTACATCCCGAGCGGCCGCTGCGTGCAGGCCATCGACTACAGCCGCAAGGACGAGGACGGGCACGCGCCCAAAATACCCGATTCGTTGCGGACGGCCTTCGAGACCAAGGGCGGGCGCACGGTATATGACGGCGACGGCATAGAGCCCGACATCGAAATGGTGTATCCGACGATGGGCTATGCGTTGGCCACGCTCGTGACGCGCTACCATATCTTCGACTTCGCCAACGACTACAAGCGGCGTCACGCCGGCATCGGCCCGATTGACAGTTTCGCGGTGACGGACGCGCTCTACGACGAGTTCCTGCAATTCATGCGCCAGCGCGACTACAGCTATCAGACGGGCAGCGAGATGCTGCTGGACGAGATGAAAGACCGGCTGGTGGCCGACAGCAGTATGGATTCGGAAGCCGTGCGGACGGCCTACGAGCAACTCAAACAGGCCGTGGCCGCCACGAAGGAAGGGGACTTGCAGCGCGAGCGACAGGCCATTTCGGAGACCCTGCTCGAAGAAATCGTGTCGCGTTACTATTACCAAAAGGGACGGGCGCAGGCCGAACTGCGGCAGGACGAATGGGTGGAGGCGGCCATCGACTTGCTGAACGACCGCGCGGCGTATCAACGGATTTTGGAGGGGAACCGATAATGGAACGTAAACCGTCGCGCCCCGTGCAAATGTTGCTGTATATAGGCTTGGCCTTGGGCCTGGTGTTGCTGTTGCGCCTGGCGTTCGGCGGCTTGACCGGCTCGGGCGAACGGATGCGGGCAAAACGCGCGGCGGGAGCCGAAACCGATAAAATAGAAGTTATGAACCTTGCTTTTATGCAGCGTGCCATCGAACTGGCGGAGCAAAACATCCGGCAGGGCGGCGGCCCGTTCGCGGCGGTCATCGTCAAGGATGGCCGGATTGTGGCCGAGACCGGCAATACGGTGACCAAGAGCCTTGACCCCACGGCGCACGCCGAGGTGAACGCCATCCGCGAGGCTTGCCGGCGGTTGCAGACGTTCGAATTGAGCGGCTGCGAGATTTATTCGAGTTGTGAGCCGTGCCCCATGTGCATGGCCGCCATCTATTGGGCGCGTCTCGATAAGCTGTATTTCGCGGCCACCCGCCAAGACGCGGCGGCGGCCGGCTTCGACGACGATTTTCTGTATAAGGAAGTGCCTTTGGCCTGCGGCGAGCGCAGCCTGCCCTGTGTCCATATCATGGGCGAGGAGGGCAAACAGCCGTTTGCGGCCTGGGCGCGTTACGACGAAAAAATACCCTATTGATTCCATCCGCATCATGAGCACGACCCCCATCATAGCCGTACAGGAAGTGACCAAGCTCTACGGGACGCAGAAAGCGCTCGACGGGGTGTCGTTTACGGTGGAGGAACCGGGCGTGGTCGGGCTGTTGGGCCCCAACGGCGCGGGCAAGTCCACGCTGATGAAGATTCTGTGCGGCTACCTTTCGCCCTCTTCCGGACAGGCCGCGGTCTGCGGCTTCGACACGTGCGCGCAGGCCATGGAAGTGCGGCGGCGCGTGGGCTATCTGCCCGAACACAACCCGCTCTACGAAGATATGTACGTGCGTGAGTATTTGACGTTTACGGGCGAACTATACGGCTTGGACGGCCTCAAACCGCGCGTGGAGGCCGTGTTGGAGCAGGTGGGCTTCGGCAGCGAGTCGCACAAGCGCATCGGGGCCTTGTCGAAGGGCTACCGGCAGCGCGTCGGCCTGGCGCAAGCCCTGTTGCCGGACCCGGACGTATTGATTTTGGATGAACCGACCACGGGGCTCGACCCCAACCAAATAGAGGAAATCCGCGGCTTGCTCCGGCAGATGGGGCAGCGTAAGACGCTGATACTCTCCACGCACATCATGCAGGAGGCGCAGGCCGTGTGCGGGCGCATCATCCTGCTCAACAAAGGGCACCGCGTGGCCGACGCGCCCACGTCCCAACTGCTGCACGGGCAGGGCGGCGCGTGCCTGGAGGTCGAATTCGCGGCCCCTTTGGACGCCATGCGCCGGGAGGCCTTGGAAAACCTGCCGTTCGTGGCGCGCGTCACGGGGCAGGATACGGTCTATCGGCTGTATCTGAAGCCGGAGGCGGAAGCCGCCCCCGCCGCCGGAGACCCACGCGCCGCCCTGTTCCAATGGGCCGTGTCGGGCTCTCTTACCATCGTGACGCTGCGTCAGGAGACCGACAGCCTTGAAGACGTCTTTCATTCACTCACCCAAAATACCCCGTCCGGCCTATGACCTTTCTGGAACCGCACGCCTTTCCGGTGCAGCACGAACGGCTGTTGCCGATGCCGGACGCGCCCGTCTATGATACGGAACTCTATCTGTTGGCGGCCCTGTTGCTGTACGCCTATCTGCTTTACAAGACGGCGCCGCGGCTGTTGGCCTACTTCCGTTTCCTGTTCGACTGGCGTTCGCTGGACAAGGTGTCGGCGGGGCGGCAGAGCCTGCTGGCCGGCCATCAGACGTTCTACGGTTTCTGCCTCATCGCGGCCAGCTTCGTCACGCTCAGCCTGTATTTCTACCAGTGGGCGGCGCAACCCGAACTGACGGCGCGTTACGTCGGCCCGTTGCCCGCTTGGCTCACGGGTTCGGAGGGCGAGGTGCTGGCGCGGCTGTTCGTCTTCGTGACGGCCGTGTTCGTGTGCAAGTGGCTGTTGTTTTACGGCATCTCCGCGCTGTTCAAGGAAGGCGCTTTCGGCTCGGCGGCGGTCCGCCTGGAAACGGGCTACCTGTTTTTCTGGGTGTTGTGGGCCTTGCCGCTGCTGTTGGTTTCGTTCGGACTGCCGCACCTGTTGCCGTTCGTGCTGCCGGTGCTGACCGCCGCCTACGTCCTGATATTGCTGTTCCGTTGGTTCAAGATGCTGGTACTGAGCCGTCAGTTGAGCCGATTTTCGTACCTCCATATTTTTTCGTACCTTTGCGCCCTTGAAATCTTGCCTTTTTTGTGCTTTTACAAGCTTATGGGCATTGTAATCGCCTAAGGACGAAAGCATTAGGAGTATGCTGAAAATAAAGAACGTATTGGTTTCGCAACCGGCTCCGGCCGATTACGAGAAATCGCCATACAAGCAGTTAGCGTCTAAGTTCGGCCTTAAAATCGTTTTCCGCAAATTCATCAAGGTGGAAGGCATCACCGCGACGGAATTCCGAAAGCATAAAATCAGCCTGTTGGATTATACGGCCATCATCTTCACGAGCCGCAACGCCGTTGACCATTTTTTCCGCATGGCCAAGGAAATGCGCGTCACGATTCCCATCACGATGAAATACTTTTGCAGCTCGGAGACCACGGCTTTCTATCTGCAAAACTACATCCAATACCGCAAGCGTAAGATTTTCTACGGCAAACAGACGCTGGGCGACCTGATTCAGCTCATCGGCCGTCACAAGGAAGAGAATTACCTGTTGCCGTGCTCGGAGGAGAGCGGTTCCGAATTGCCCAACGCCCTGACCAAGGTGCGCGTCAAATTCACCAAGGCGCCGCTGTTCCGCACGGTGCCCGAAAAAATCGCTTCGGAAATCGACATCAACGACTACGACCTGCTCGCGTTTTTCAGCCCCATCGGCATCCGTTCGCTCAAAAAGAACTACCCCAAGTTCAAACAGGGCAAGGTGTTGATTGCGGCCTACGGCGACACGGTGTGCAGCGCGGTGGAGGAAGCCGGCTTCCACGTCAATATCGCGGCGCCCACCGAAACGGCCTCGTCCATGAACCAGGCCATCGAACAGTTCCTGACCGACTACTATAAGGCGGGCGGCGATTTGGAGAAGATGCCGGCCAAGTACAAGTACGTGCCCAAGCCCAAGGAAGCCGCCGCGGCCGATAAGGAACCGGCGGCGTCCGGCCGCACCAAGGCCGAGGGCGCGGATGCCGTGGCGGAACGCACTTCGCGCGGCAGTAGCCGCACGGCGGCGGGCGGTACCGAAAAACGGCAGAAGGTGTCGTTGCACGGCAAGACGATAGAGGTCAAGGTGGCGGCCAACCGCGCGGCGGCTTTGGCGGTCATGGAAAAGAAGAAAAAGAAATAGATGCCTGCGCTCGGGAAAGCGGAACGCCTTTACCGGCAACGCACCGTTTCCGCTCTTTTTGCGCGGGGCAGGCGTTATAGAATATCGGGCGGCGCCTATATGCTCAAGGTCTGCGCCCTGTGGTGCGACCCCGCCGGATTGGACGAGCGGCCCGCGCCGGTCAAGGTCATGTTTTCAGCCCCCAAGTCTTCGTTCAAGCACGCGGTGGACCGTAACCGGTTCAAACGGCTGATGCGGGAGAGTTTCAGGGCGCGCAAGGCGCAGTGGACGGCTTTGGCCGAAGCCGGAGCGTCGGCGGAAGGGGCGTCGGTGTTGCTCGTGGCGTTTATTTTTACGAAAATCGGCAAGACGCCGGACGGCTTCGTGTTGAAGCAGCCGGATATGCAGGTATATATAGACAGGGCGGCCGAGAAATTGGCCAAGATAGCGGGAGGCGCGCGATGAAGGCGTTGTTCAAGCCCTTGGAATGGCTGATGCTGTTGCTCATCCGGTTTTACCAATGCGCCATCTCCCCTTGGTTTCCGGCGGCCTGCCGCTTTACGCCCACCTGCTCGCAGTACGCACTGGAGGCTGTAAAGAAATACGGGCCGCTGAAAGGCGGCTGGCTCACCGTCAAACGCTTGGCGCGTTGCCATCCGTGGGGCGGTTCGGGCTACGACCCCGTACCATGATTTTGAAAACCTTTTAACGATGAAACTCAAAGATATTTTTTATCCGCAGATTCTGACGAGCCTTAAAGACTACAACCGTCAGGATTTCCAAAAAGACCTGCTCTCCGGCATCATCGTGGGCATCGTGGCCCTGCCGATGGCCATCGCGTTCGGTATCGCGTCGGGCGTCACGCCAGAACAGGGCTTGATTACGGCCATCGTGGCCGGCTTCCTGATTTCGCTCTTGGGCGGCAGCACGGTGCAGATCGGCGGCCCCACGGGCGCGTTCATCGTCATCGTGGCCGGCGTCGTGGCCAAGTACGGCATCGCGG
>CAMXAS010000048.1 GCA_947179195.1 uncultured Bacteroidales bacterium | reverse complement strand
TTCGCACGCACGTCCCGCGCGTATGCGCGTACACGTGAGGCGGCGAAACCACTTGACACAATACGCTATGAAATCTTACCGTTTACAAAACAACCTGATCGGCTGGTTCGTATGGATCATCGCCACGATGGTTTTCGTCTCCACCGCCGAACGCAGCGGCAGCTGGTGGGACTGCGGCGAGTATATCGCCACCTCGACCAAACTCATGGTCGGCCACCCGCCCGGAGCCCCCACGTTCCAGCTGTTGGGCGCCATCGCGGCCCTGTTCGTGGGACGTGACCCCGCGCAGATGGGCCATGCCGTCAACATCTTGTCGGCGCTGTGCAGCAGCTTCACGATTCTGTTCCTGTTCTGGACCGTCACGATGATTGCCAAGATGCTGCTCCTTACGGTGTACCGCACCAAGGACGCGGCCTTCGCCGGCATCGCGCCCAAGGCGTTCGAGCCGACGGGGCTGGCCCGCATCCTGATTTTCGGCGCGGGCATCGTGGGCGCGCTCGCCTACACGTTCTCCGACTCGTTTTGGTTCTCGGCGGTGGAGGGCGAAGTGTACGCCATGTCGTCGTTCTTCACGGCCATCACGTTTTGGGCCATCCTCAAATGGGAAAGCCACGCCGACGAACCGCACCACCTGCGCTGGATTATCTTCATCGCGTTCCTCATCGGGCTGGCCATCGGCGTCCACCTGCTGAACCTGCTCGTCATCCCGGCCATGGTCTTCACGATTTACTACCGCAAGTTCGACGCCACGAAAAAAGGCTTCTGGTACGCGTTGCTGCTCTCGGTGGTGCTGCTGGCGGGCATCCTGTGGGGCATCGTGCCCTGGACGGTCAAACTGGCCGGCTATACGGAACTCTTTTTCGTGAACGCCCTGCGGCTGCCGTTCAACTCCGGCACGTTCTGCTACCTCGCCGCCCTCGTGGGGCTGCTCGTATGGGGGCTCGTCTATTCGACGCGCAAACAGAAGGTGCTGCTCAACACGGCCCTGCTCTGCCTGAGTTTCATGCTTATCGGCTACTCCACGTTCATCACGCTGGTGGTGCGCGCCAACGCCGACGTGCCCATCAACCAGGGCGAGAACAAGGACGCCATCAGCCTGCTGGCCTACCTCAACCGCGACCAATACGGCTCCACGCCCTTGCTTTACGGCCAGTATTTCAACGCGCCCGTCCGCGCCGTGGAATCGAAGAACCCGCAATACAAGCGCGACGAGGAAAGCCACCGCTACGTGCAGGCCGGCTATTCGTCGCAGAAAATCACCTACGACCCGGCCTTCTGCGGGCTGTTCCCGCGCATTTGGTCGTCGATGGAATCGGGCGGGCGACCCTGCGTGACGTACAACAAGATTTGGAGCGGCTGCAAGGGCGACAAGCGGCCCACCTTGGGCGAGAACATCCGCTTCTTCGTGCGCTATCAGCTCAACTGGATGTATTTCCGCTACTTCATGTGGAACTTCGTAGGACGGCAGAACGACCTGATGGGGCGTTGCTACAACCCCGACGGCAGCCGCGACGTGTTCCAGGGCAACTGGATTTCGGGCATCGGCTTCATCGACGAGATGCGGTTGGGCCCGCAGAAGAACCTGCCCGACTATTTGGCCAAGAACCCGGCGCGCAACACGTTCTTTTTCCTGCCGCTGCTCTTGGGCTTGGCCGGCCTTTGGTTCCAATACCGGCACGACCGCCGCAACTGCTTCGTCGTATTCCTGCTGTTCTTCATGACGGGCATCGCGATTGCGGTTTACCTGAACCAACCCTCGACCGAACCGCGTGAGAGGGATTACGCCTTCGCCGGCTCGTTCTACGCGTTTGCGATATGGATAGGTCTGGGCGTGACGGCCCTGGGCTACTGGCTCACGCAACGCCTCAAAAAACCGGCCGCGCGTTATGCGGTGGCCGCCGGCATCACGGCCCTCTGCCTCGTGGCCGTGCCGGGCGTGATGGCGCAACAGGGCTGGGACGACCACAACCGCGGTCAGCAGACGGCCGCCCGCGACTTCGCCCGCAATATGCTGGAGAGTTGCGAGCCCAACGCCGTGCTGATTTGCGACGGCGACAACGACACGTTCCCGCTCTGGTACTGCCAGCAGGTAGAGGGCATCCGCACCGACGTGCGCGTCATCAACAGTATGTTGGCGCACAGCTCGTGGCTTATCCAGCCGCTGTACCGCCAGGCTTACGAATCGGCGCCGCTCAAATTCTCGCTGCCGCACGAAGCCTACGAATCGGGCACCAACGACGCCGTGTTCGTGCAAGACCAGCTACAGGCCGCCTATCCGCTGCAAAGCCTGTTGAAATTCGTGGCCAACCCCGACCGCAACACGCAGGTACGCGCCATGAGCGGCGAATGGTATAACTACATCCCGACCAAGACCGTCTTTATCGAAAAGCCCGACAGCGCGTACTTGGCCGCCACCGGCCTCTACACGGCGGAACAAATCGCGGCCATCCCCGACCGGCTGACCTGGCGGCTGGATAAAGACAACCTGACGAAATCGAACCTCGTCATCCTCGACATCGTGGCCAACAACCTTTGGGACCGCCCGATTTACTGCACGAGCCCCTACGCGCACCAGTCCTACCTGCCGATGGGCCAGGCGCAGATAGAAGGCACGCTCTACCGCTGGGTGCCCTATACGAACCACCGCACGAAAGCGGTGTCGGGCGAGCGGCTCAACGGCGTGGCCACCGACCGCAGCAACCGCCTGCTCGTGGAGACCTTCGACTGGGGTTCCATCCCGGAAGATTTGGCCTTAGACCCCGAAACGCGCACGTGGAGCCGTCAGGCGCGCCAGCAATACAGCCTCGTGGCTTCCGCCCTGGCGCAGGAAGGCCGCAGGACCGAAGCCGTGGCGGCCTTGGACAAGGGGCTGGCCTTTTTCCCGGACTCGGTGCTCGGCTTCGACACCGACATGGTCCGTTACCTGTCGCTTTACTTCGCCTTCGGCGAGAACGAAAAGGCCGAAGCCCTCGGCCAACGGCTGCTGGAGATTTTCGACGGGCGGCTGCGGTATGTGGAAGCCTTCCCGCCGCGTTTCCGCCGCAGCGTGGAAGCCGAAAAGCAGGAATGCCTGCAAATGATTAACTATATACGGGACTACGCGAACGCCTACCATGCGCCGGCGCTGGCCAACTCGGCCGAACGCCTGCTCTCCATGCGATAGGCGAAGACTTGGAAAACCAAACGACTTAACAAACAGAACCCATGAAGCGTTATCAAACCTGGAACAACCTGCTGGGTTGGCTCGTCTGCGCCATCGCCTGCACGGTGTTCATCAGCACGGCCGAACGGACCACCTCGTGGTGGGACTGCGGCGAATATATCTCCACGGCCGCCAAACTCATGGTCGGCCACCCGCCCGGAGCCCCCACGTTCCAGATTTTGGGCTGCATCGCCAATATCTTCACGTTCGGCGACGTGACGAAGACGGCCTTTGCCGTCAACATCCTGTCGGCGCTGTGCAGCGGCTTCACGATTCTGTTCCTGTTCTGGACGATTACGATGCTGGGCAAGAAACTCTGCTGGGCCGTAGCGCAGAAGCAAGAGGCCGGTTCGCAGACGCGCACGATGCCGTCCGGTTTTGAGCCGACCCTTTTGCAAGGCCTCATGATTTTCGCCGCGGGCATCGTGGGGGCGCTCGCCTATACGTTCACCGACTCGTTTTGGTTCTCGGCCGTGGAAGGCGAAGTGTACGCCATGTCGTCGTTCTTCACGGCCATCACGTTTTGGGCCATCCTCAAATGGGAAAGCCACGCCGACGAACCGCACCACCTGCGCTGGATTATCTTCATCGCGTTCCTCATCGGGCTGGCCATCGGCGTCCACCTGCTGAACCTGCTCGTCATCCCGGCCATGGTCTTCACGATTTACTACCGCAAGTTCGACGCCACGAAAAAAGGCTTCTGGTACGCGTTGCTGCTCTCGGTGGTGCTGCTGGCGGGCATCCTGTGGGGCATCGTGCCCTGGACGGTCAAACTGGCCGGCTACTTCGAGCTCTTTTTCGTGAACGTGCTGCGGTTGCCGTTCCATTCCGGCACCGTGTTCTACTTCCTCGCGCTGGCGGGCGGCCTGATTTTCGGCCTGTTCTACGCCTACCGCCGCAACAGGGTGGTGCTGCACACGGCCCTGCTCTGCCTCTCGTTCCTGCTCATCGGCTACTCCACGTTCCTGACGCTCGTCATCCGTTCCAACGCCAACGTGCCGCTCAACGAGAACGAACCCAAGGACGCGCTGAGCCTGCTGGCCTACCTCAACCGCGAACAGTACGGTAGCCGCCCGCTGTTCTACGGCCAGTACTACAACGCGCGCATCATCGACATCAAGGACGTTTCGACCAAATATGTCCGCAATACGGAGACCAAACGCTACGAAAAGGCCGGTTCTAACGTCAAATACGTGTACGACCCCGCGCACTGCGGCCTCTTCCCGCGTATGTATTCGAACGGCGACAGCGGCGGCCGCAATCACGTCAAGTATTATAAATTCTGGAGCGGCACGACGGCCGACAACGGCACGCCCAAGCCGACCATGGGCGAGAACCTCCGCTTCTATTTCCGCTACCACCTCAACTGGATGTATTTCCGCTATTTCATGTGGAACTTCGCGGGACGTCAGAACAACATACAGGGCTTGGGCTACAACGAGGACGGCAGCCGCGACATCTTCCACGGCAACTGGATTTCGGGCATCAAGTTCCTGGACGAGATGCGGCTCGGCCCGCAGGACAACCTGCCCGACTACCTGGCCAACAACCACGCCCGCAATAAGTTCTACCTGTTGCCGTTGCTCTTGGGCTTGGCCGGTCTGTTCTTTCAGTACCGCGCCCACCGCCGCGACTGCTTCGTCGTGTTCCTGCTCTTTTTCATGACGGGGCTGGCGATTGTGACCTATCTGAACGAACCCTCGACGGAGCCGCGTGAGCGGGACTACGCCTATGCCGGCTCGTTCTACGCCTATGCCGTATGGATTGGTTTGGGCGTCGTGGCCTTGAGCGAATGGCTGATGAAGCTTATCAAGAAACCGAACGTGGCCGTGCCCGTCGGCGTGGGCTTGCTCTGCCTCGTGGCCGTGCCCGGCATCATGGCCAAGGAGGGTTGGGACGACCACGACCGCTCGCACCGCACGGCGGCTTACGACTTTGCCAAGAACGCGCTGCTCTCGTGCGAGGACGAAGGCGTGGTGGTGGCCAACGGCGACAACGACACCTTCCCCGTATGGTACTGCCAGGAGGTGGAGGGCGTGAAGAACAGCGTCCGCATCATCAACAGCGCGCTGGCCAACAGTTTCTGGCACGTCCAGCCGCTGTTCCGCCAGGTCTATGCGTCCAAGCCGCTGAACTTCATCCTGTCGTTCGACCAATACGGACAGGGCGTCAACGACTACGCCTACCTGCAGAACGGCCCAGAAAACAAATCGGTGGAACTGGCGTCCTGCCTGCGTTACATGGCCAACAACCCGCGGGCGCAGGTAATGACGCGCGACGGCGAGAAGATTTCGGTCTTCCCCACGCGCAACGTCAAACTGACGGTGCCCATCGAGAAGATGCGCTCCGAGGGCCGACTGACCGAGGACCAGGCCGCCCGCTGCCTGCCCGAAATCAACTGGCAGATTCAGAAGACCGACGCGCTCTACCGCGTGGACATCGCGCTGCTCGACATCATGGCCTCCAACTTCGCGAGCCGCCCGCTCTACTTCATGAGTTCGGGCGCGCAGGGCAACGTGCTCCCGCTGCCGAACCTGGCGCAACTGGAAGGCAACGTCTATCGCATGGTGCCGTATCTGAACGAGAACCGCCGCGTCATCGGCGACAACGGCGTGAATACCGACAAGACGTATGACCTGTACGTCAATCAATTCCGCTGGGGCAACCTGAACGACGCCAAAACGGCCATCGACCCCGAGAGCGCGGCCTATACGCGCGCCGTGCGTTACCAGTACATCCTGCTGGCCAAGGCCCTTTTGTTCGAGGGCAAGCGCGACTCGGCCGTGACGGTGCTGGACAAGAGCCTGTACTTCTTCCCCAACGCGCAGATTCCGTTCGACGGGCTGATGCTGTATCAGGTGGAGACCTACCTGCAGGCCGAGGCCTTCGAACAGGCCGCCGCCTTGGCGCAACAACTCTGCGACATCTATACCCGCCGCCTGCAGTACGCCGAGAGTTTCCCGCCGCGCTACCAAAGCAGCCTGATGGAAGAAATGCGGGAATGCCTGTCGGTGTTCGCGGAAATGGAACATATCGCCGGGCCGTTCGCCGACAAGGCCGACGGCTTGAAAAACAGTGTAGAAATCAGCAAAAACACACTTCAATCCTATGGATACTAACCTCAATCCCCAAACCGCCGCGCCCAAGCGGCCCAACGGCCTGACGCTGCTGTGCATCCTGACGTTCATCGGGAGCGGCTGCAACGCCCTGACCTATCTGTTCATGGCCGCCAACCTGAACACCATCAAAGACCTGTTGCTCTACAGCGACACCTATGCCGAACTCTACGCCAGCGTGCCCGCCATGGAAGCGGCCGTGACGCAGGTCGTCGCCCTGGGGCCGGCCTACTTTTGGGTTCAGACGCTGTTGTGCTTAGGCTCTTTGGCCGGCGCCATCTGTATGTTCAAACGGATTTTCGCAGGCTTCCACATCTACACCATCGCGCAATGTCTGTTGATTCTCTGGAATATGTACCAGACCGGCTGGGGCGTGCCCTACGGCTCCATCTTCCTGTCGGGCGCCTTCGTCGCGCTGTACGCGATGTTCCTGCCCTACCTGAAAAACAAGGACGGACAGCCGCTGCCGCCCTACGACCCCAACCATACGGAAAAATAATTTATTCATCCTTTAAATACTTTTCATCATGACGGAAAAAGTGCAAACGCTTTTACGCGACTCGGCCGCCGCCCGCTGGACGGCGCTCGTGCTGTTGGCTTCGGCCATGTTCTTCGGCTACATCTTCATGGATATCCTCTCGCCCTTGCAGGAACTGTTGCAGACGCAGAGAGGCTGGGATCCGACCGCTTACGGCCACTACGCCGGCAGCGAGACGTTCCTCAACGTATTCGTGTTCTTCCTCATCTTCGCGGGGATTATCCTCGACAAGATGGGCGTCCGGTTCACGGCCATCCTCTCCGGCGTGGTCATGCTCTGCGGCGCGTCCCTCAACTTTTACGCCGTAACGGAAGCCTTTGCCGGCAGCGGCGCGGAAGCCTTTATGAACCGCTTTCTGAACCTGCCCATGGCCTGGTGGAACATCACGCCGTTCTTCGACGGGATGCCGGCTTCGGCCAAGATGTCGGCCATCGGCTTCATGTTCTTCGGCTGCGGGGTGGAAATGGCCGGTATCACGGTATCGCGCGGCATCGTAAAATGGTTCAAGGGCAAGGAATTGGCCTTGGCCATGGGCGTTGAAATGGCCATCGCGCGTGTGGGCGTGGCCGTCGTCGTGCTGGGTTCGCCCGTCATCGCCTCCATCGTGCCGGTCAGCGTGTCCCGTCCCGTGGGCGTGGCCGTCCTGCTGTTGCTCATCGGCCTTATCGCCTTCATCTGCTATGCGTTCATGGATAAGAAATTAGACACGCAGATGGGCATGAGCGACGAAGAGAAGGACGACCCCTTCAAAATCAGCGACCTCGGTAAAATCTTCTCGTCCAAGGTGTTCTGGCTCGTGGCCCTGCTCTGCGTGCTCTACTACTCGGCCATCTTCCCGTTCCAGAAATACGCCATCAATATGTTGCAGTGCAACCTGGGCTATACGGCCGAACAGGCGGGCCGCGTGTTCTTCGTGTTCCCGCTCGGCGCGGCGGCCATCACGCCCCTGCTCGGCAACTTCCTCGACCGTAAGGGCAAGGGCGCGAGTATGCTGATGCTCGGCGCCATCCTCATGATCGTTTGCCACCTCACGTTCGCGTTCGTCCTGCCCGCCACGCAGTCGGCGCTTATCGCCTACCTCGGCATCATCCTGCTCGGCATCTCGTTCTCGCTCGTGCCGGCCGCCCTGTGGCCGTCGGTACCCAAACTCGTGGACAACCGCCTGTTGGGTTCGGCCTACGCCGTTATCTTCTGGATTCAGAACATCGGCCTGTACGCTTTCCCGATGATTATCGGTTCGGTGCTTAAAAACTCCAACCCGGGCGTGGACGACCCGCTCAAATACAACTACCAGGCGCCGATGATCGTGTTCGCTTCGCTCGGCGTTTTGGCGTTGATTCTGGGCTTTTGGCTCAAGATGGAAGACCGCCGCAAACA
>CAMXAS010000047.1 GCA_947179195.1 uncultured Bacteroidales bacterium | reverse complement strand
TCCCGCCGCGATAAGGGTCAGGTTGTGGCAGCCCGTCTTTTGGGCGGCTTCGGCCAAGGCCGCCAATTCCCGGGCCAGCGTTTTGGGCTGGCTGATATCGTAGGCCACTTGGAGCAGTTCCAAAACGCGCCCGCGTTCGGTTACGACAAAATCCACTTCGCGGGAACGGGAGGCGGGACGGTAGTAGAATACGTCCCGGTGCAGCGGCGCGTTTCGGCGTTGCAACTCCAGCAGTACGACGTTTTCCAACCGCCAGCCGAGATTTTCCGTTGACAGCACGTCCGGGCGGTACGTCAGAATACCCGTATCCACGATGTAGGCCTTGCTGTTGCGCAACCGCTCGCTGCTTTTATAGGAGAATTTGGTCAGGGGCAGGATGAGGAAGGCCTGGCTCAGATAGTCAAGGTAAAGCCGGATGGTTTTGTCCGTGCCGATGCCGAGCGTATCGACCAAATCGTTCAGGTTGATGAACTGGCCGGCATGGTTAATCAAGTGATGCGCCAAGGTCTTGAGACCGGCCACGTTGCGGATATGGAAACGCGGGGCGATGTCTTTGGTAATGATGGCGTCTATCAGACTGCCGACGTAGCCGTGCTTCTCGGTCACCGACAAATGGCCCATCTCGGGGAAGCCACCCTCCAATAGATAGCGGTCCAACGTATTTTTCAGCAACGCGATATGTTTGGTGGTCGGCTTGTCGGTCTTTATGCCGTTTGCAACGCAGAAGTCCTTGAAAGAGAAAGGGTAGAGGCGTATCTCGTGGTAGCGTCCCGTCAGATGCGTGGCCAATTCCGAACTCAACAGACGGGCGTTGGAGCCCGTGATGATAAGGTGCAGGCCTTGGCGGAGCAGCCGGTTCACGAAAAGATGCCAGCCTTCCACATTTTGGATTTCATCAAAGAAGAGATATTGGATGTCGTTGCCATATACGCGATAGAGAGCTTCCAAAACGAGGTTCAGGTCTTCCATGCCGAGTTTGCCCAAGCGGTCGTCGTCAAAATTGACATAACCGTATTGAACCCCGGCTTTGCGCAGCGCCATATGGCAAAGCGTGGATTTTCCGCTCCGGCGCACGCCGATGACCACTTGTGCCAGTTTGCTGTCGAGGGAAATGAAGTCGGTCTCGTTTCTAAGCACGAAATCCTGACTGACCGCCGCGGGAAGTTCCGCTTGTTGTTCAAGGATAACCCGGTAAAACGTATCGGAATTCATAAAATGTTGTTTTCGAGATGCAAATATATTATAAACTCCGCTAAAATGCAAATTTAGCGGTTGTAAACTCCGCTAAAATGTCATTTTAACGATAGTAAACTCCGCTAAAATGCAAATTTTTGTTCGCTTTCAACGGTTGCGATATTTTTACTATCTTTACACATTCAATAAAACGAAACGGCTATGAAGAAACTATTGCTGTTGTTGATGGTGGCGGTTCTGTGTCCGTCGTGCTTCTCCACGCGGACCAGCATAGGGGATTACCGTATCGCCACGAAGGCGGACAACTCGAATGCCTATACCTACGCGAAAGCCAAGCAGTGCTATCTGTTCTGGGGCTTGATTCCGCTGGGCCACGCCCGTGTGGCGGTGCCGCGCGACGGCCATTGCGAGGTGCGGACGAGTTTCGGTTTCGTGGACTTCCTGGCATCCATTATCACGGGCGGCATCTTCTCGATGCAGACCATCAAGGTCAAGGCCCCGAAATACGGCATGATGCCCGCGCATCCGACCCCACCGCCGCATCCGGAACACGGCCCGCACCATCACCATCATTAAGACATTAAACAAGAAAGGCGACTTCTTCCGAAGCCGCCTTTCTCTTTTAGCTCGCACCGCGAACGGTTACAGCAGGTGCTTGATTTTGTCGATGATGTCGGGCAGCATCCTGAGCGACGCCATCTCTTTCCACTTCTTGCGGGCATCGATGGCCGGCGTGCCGAAATAGACGCCCTTGGTCAGCGACTTATCGACGGCCGAGGTGGCCAACACGACGGTGCCGTCTTCCAGCACGAGGTCTTTGTTGACCATGACGTTGGCCCAAAGCAACACGTGGTCGCCCAAGGTCGTCACGCCCGCCACGGCGCAGTGCGCGCCGATGAGGCAGTGCTTGCCGATATGCGTATCGTGGCCGATTTGGACGAAGTTGTCGAGCTTGGTGCCCTGGCCGATAATCGTGTCGCCCGTCACGCCCTTGTCAATCGCGCAGAGCGCGCCGATTTCCACATCGTCTTCCAGCACCGTGCGGCCGCAGGAGTCGATGCGGCGCAGCGTATCGCAGGTGTCGTGCTTGAAATAGTAGGCGTCGCCGCCGATAACGCTGTTGGACTGGATGATGACGTTGTCGCCGATAACGGTGTAGTCGTAAATGCTGACGTTGGCGTGGATGATGCAGTTCTTGCCGATTTTGACGTGGTTGCCGACAAACACGTTCGGTTGGATGACCGTGCCTTCGCCGATTTCAGCCGTGGGGCTGATGGCCGTGGGGCAGGGCTCGAACGGGCGGAAATGCCGCGTCAGGGCGTTGAAGCAAGCCAGCGGATCTTCGGTCACGAGCAGGCACTTGCCTTCGGGGCAGGCCGTCTCCTTGTTTATCAGAATCAGGTCGGCCGCGGAGTTCAGCACCATGTCGTAGTATTTCTCCGCATCCACATACGTCACGTCGCCGGGCTCCACCATGTGGATTTCGTTCATGCCCGTCAGCCGGAGGTCGTCGCGTCCGATCAGGCGCGGCTGAACCGGCATCAGCGCCGTCAGTTCGGCAATCGTATAAGGTTTGCTGAATTTCATATGGGTTAAGTTTTATCGCTTAGCCGCCGGAATTTAAGCGCGCGAGGAGTATTCACCGCTGCGCGTGTCCACCTTGATTTTTTCGCCCGTGTTGATGAACAGCGGCACGCGGATTTTAGCGCCCGTATCCAAGATGGCTTCCTTGGTGGCGTTCGTCGCCGTATTGCCCTTTTCGCCGGGTTCGGTATAGGTGACTTCGAATTCCATATAGGCGGGTAGTTCGCACGTCAACGGCGTTTCGGTCTCGCTGTGAATCAGGATATCGACCACACAGCCTTCCTTGAGGAACTGCGGGTTCGTAATCAGGTTCTCCTCGATGCTGATTTGCTCGAACGTCTCGGCGTGCATGAAATTATAGGACGTGTCTTCCTTGTAGAGGAACTGGTACGGACGACGTTCCACACGCGCGGTATCGACCTTGACGCCGGCCGGGAACGTATTTTGCAATACGCGGCCGTTGCGGAGGTTCTTGAGTTTCGTGCGGACGAAGGCGCTGCCCTTGCCGGGCTTTACGTGCTGGAATTCCACGATTTGCCAGAGGTCGTTGTTGAACTCTAAACACAAGCCGTTTTTAAAATCTGCTGTGGTTGCCATGGTAATTAAGTATAAATGCGTTTATAATATAAGGTGCAAAGATAGATAAAAAAAGCGTAGTAAAAAAGTGCGGGTGGAAAGGTTAGCGGTGGCTTGGTAGGTTGACGCATTATGCGTAATTTTGTTCTATGTCAGAAAATGGAATGATAACGGCCTTGGTGACCGGGGCTTCCTCCGGCTTGGGGGCCGAATTCGTGCGCCAGTTGGCGCGCGACGGCCGCTGTACGCAACTGTGGCTCGTGGCGCGGCGGGCGGAGGCCATGGCGGCCGTCGTCGAAGCCGGCCGCCGCGAGGCGCAGCAATCGGGGCGGGCTTTTCCGGAATGCCGTATCCTGGCCTTGGATTTGTGCCAAGCGGCGGATTTGTCGCGCCTGGAGGCCCTGTTGGCCGCCGAAAAGCCCGCTTTGGGCTGGGTGGTCAATGCGGCCGGCTTCGGCAAATTCGGCAATTGGGAGGCGGTCGGCCCCGACTGGGCGGGGCGGATGGTGGACCTGAACGTGAAGGCGTTGGTGCGCGTCACGGAGATGTGTCTGCCGTATATGGCGGCGGGAAGCCGCATCGTGGAAATCGCATCGACGGCCGCGTTTTGTCCGTTGCCGGGCATGAACGTCTATGCGGCGAGCAAGTCGTTCGTGCTGTTCTATGGCCGCGCGCTGCGGCGGGAGTTGAAGGCGGCCGGGCGCAAGGTCGGGCTGACGGTGCTCTGTCCGGGGCCCGTGCGCACGGACTTCTGGGCCATCGGCAACGAAACCTACGCGCTCAAGCAACTCGGCCGTGCCGACGCGTTTTGGATGACCTCGGCCGAAGACGTGGTGCGGCATACGTTGCGGGCGGCGCGGCGCGACAAGGCCGTGGTGACTTACGGCTTTTGGAACGGCTGGCACCGCCGTTTGGCCAAATGCCTGCCGTGGCCGTGGCTCATGGCGCTCAGCCGCAAACTGATATAGACATTCAAGAAACAATCGATAATAGGGAATATGCGAAAGAGATGGAAAGACGGCCTCGTCTCCGCGCTCACCGGCCTTGTATGGCTGGCGGGGGCTTGTACCGAAGGCCAAGCACAGACAACGGATATGACGGTATCAGCTATTTTTCACGACCCGGCCTATAGGGTTCATACGCCGGCCGGCCTGCAATACCGCTTGCAGGGGGACAGTTACGATGTATGGGAGGACGTCGGCCTCGTGCGCGTCCGTCAGGACGGCAACAAGCAGGAGATCGGGCGCGACACGCTTGTGCGCTGGGCGGACGTGGCTTCGGCCTTGTCGTTGCCGGCCGAAAACCCGGTGTTCGACTTTATCTGGAACCCGCAGCGCGACGCCGTGCTGTTGCTGTCCGAACGGGAAGCCATCTACCGTTGGTCTTACCGCTGTTCGGCCTACCTGTTGACGTGGCCGACGGCCGGGGACGCGGCTTCTGGCAAGGGGATGCGCGTGCTGCCGCTCAAGGGCGCGATACAGGAACCCGCCTTTTCGCCCGACGGCCGCCGTCTATCGTATATACGCGATAACAACCTCTATGTATTCGACTTCAAGGACAAATCGACCGAATTGGCCTTGACCGAGGACGGCGCGTTCAACCGCATCCTCAACGGCCATACCGACTGGGTGTATGAGGAGGAGTTCGGCTTTACGAAAGCCTATGCGTGGAGTCCCGACAGCCGCTATATCGCTTACCTGCGGTCGGACGAGAGCCGCGTGCCGGAATTCGGCTTCACGCAGTGGGGACCGCTCTATCCGCGGCCCTATGTCTATAAATATCCGAAGGCCGGCGAAGACAACTCCACCGTGCAGCTCATCGTCTATGACCTGTTGCTGCACCGCACGCAGCCGCTCTGCCGGACGGAGGCCCACAGTACGGGCGGCGCGAGCGAAGCCGTGGCCTATATCCCGCGTCTGCGTTGGACGCCCAAGTCCAATACGCTGCTGTTCTATACGTTGAACCGGCATCAGAACCATTTGCGCATCTGGCGGTGGCAGGCCGAGAGCGATGGCGCGCAGGCCGCCTTCATCAAGACCTCGGTGGCCAAGAAAGTGGCGGCGGAACCGGTGACGACGGCCTGGGTCAGCCCCTTGGCCAAGCCGCTTTACGAGGAACACAACGACTGCTATGTCGAGATAACGGACGATATCTATTGTTTTTCGGACGAGAGCCGCTGGCTCATCGCTTCCGAACGCGACGGCTACCGCCATCTCTACCTCTATGATTTCGACGGGAAACTGTTGCGTCAGCTGACGAAGGGCAACTATGAGGTGAACCGCCTCTATGGCGTGGACGAGCGGCATGGCCGCGTCTATTTCTCGGCCAACTACAGCGCGCCCTACAATATAGAAGTGATGTCGGTGGGCTTGGATGGCCGCGGCTTGCGCCGTTTGGCCTATGAACTGCAGGCCAAGGGCGGCGTTTGCCGCGCCTTGTTTTCCGACGACTACCGGCGTGTGATTCTCATCCATTCGGCCGCCGGCACGGCGCCGCGTTACTGCGAATACGCGCTGGACGGCGAGAGCGAACAGCTATTGTCGGTCATAGAGGGCAACGAGGATATGCAGACGCGCCTGCAGGCCGATGACCAGCCGCAGCGCCGTTTCGGCAAGATGGCCGTAGGCCGCTATCGGACGCCTTTCCCCGACACGATTCAGCCGGCCGGCGACGGCACGGACGGGACGCAGGCGTTGTTGAACCGTCTCTCCGAGCGGGCCGCGGGCTTCGATACGTTATATTATTGGGTCATGCAGCCGGCGCGGATGGAAGCCGGCCGCCGCTATCCGGTGCTGATGTTCCTCTACGGCGGGCCCGGTTCGCAACAGGTATTGAACCAATACGGCGGCTTGGACTACTGGTGGTACAGCTACCTCGTGTCGCAGGGCTATATCGTGCTCTGCGTCGATAACCGCGGCACCGGCGGCCGTGGCGAGGACTTCAAGAAATGCACCTATCTGCAGTTGGGCCGTTACGAGACGCAAGACCAAATGGCCGTCGTGCGCCATATCGCCGCCCAGTGGGATTTCGTGGACCCGGCGCGCATCGCGATTTGGGGCTGGAGTTACGGCGGCTTCATGTCGTCGTCCTGCCTGTTCCGCGGCGACGGGCTGTGGAAGGCGGCGATGGCCGTCGCCCCCGTGACCTCGTGGCGGTATTACGACAATGTATATACGGAGCGCTTCATGCGCACGCCGGCCGAGAACCCCGGCGGCTACGATGCCAATTCGCCGATTTATTGGGCCGACAAGCAGCAGGGCGCCTATCTGTTGGCGCACGGCACGGGCGACGACAACGTGCATTTCCAAAACAGCATGATGCTCGTGGACGCGTTGCAGGCGCATCTGAAACCGTTTGCGTTCCAGGCCTATCCGAACCGCAACCACAGCCTGATAGGCGGGTCGGCGCGCGAGCATCTGTACGAGACGATGACGCGGTTTTTGAAAGAGAATCTGTAGGCGGATGCACGGACGCGGTTTGTTTGCACGGAGCCGGGCCTGGGCCCGGCGCTTGGGATTGACCGGCTGGCTGTGTGTAGCCGGCGCGGCGGCTTGGGCCGGAACGGGCGACGTATGGCCGCCCTTGGCCTTGCCGGACATATCGGGGGCGGCCTCGGCGTCCGACGACAGTTTGCGGCTCTATCCCGACCGTGTGGCGCAGCGTGTTCGCATCAAGGGCGTTGCGCCGGGGGCGGCGGGGCGCACGGTCCGCTGGTCGGTGGCCGCCGACCCGTTGAGCGGCTTGAACTGGGAGGTGGATGCCGCCCGTATCGCTGATGACGGCACGTTCAGCCTCAGGGGGATGTTCCGCGGGACGATGCCGACGACCTTGGCCATCGACTATTACGAGGGCACGCTGTTCGTGAGCCCCGGCACGGATTACCGCCTGCGTTTCGACACGTTCGACTACGGGCTGGCCAATCGGCTCAACGTCTTATTCCCGGGCGCGCCCGTACCGCCGCTGACGTTCGAAATCGACCGGCCGGCGGCGGAGCGGCTGAACCACACGGTTTGGGACTTTCTGACGCTGTACGGGGAGGAAATCGACGCGGCGGCCTATGAGGCCATCGCCGTCTACGGGCAGCCGCAAGCCGTGTTACGGCTTCGGGCGCGCGTGGACAGCCTGGCCTTGGATACGGCCGACGGTTTCGTGTCGGCCTATGTCCGCTATCAGATGGCGGGCTTGGAGGAGTTCGCGCGGCTGAAGAACGGCAAAGCCTTGTTTAGGCAATATCTGAAGGATCAGCCGCTATTGTACCGCAATCCCGCGCAGATGCAGTTCGTGCGGTCTTATTTCGACCGGTATTTCGATACGCGCTGCCCGATTCCCGAAAAACGGCTCAAACGGTTGTTGGCGGGGGCGGACGTGCAGACCGTGCTCGACACCTTGGGCGTGGATTCGCTGCTCGTGAACCGGCAGTGGCGGGAATGGGTGTATATACAAGCCGTGGCGGAGGTGCTGGGGCATCCCGACTATCCGGAAGAGGCCTTGGTGCGTCAGCTGACGCAACTGTCCGAACGGACGGCCTATCCGATGCACCGGCAGGCGATAGCGGGTCTGTTGACTCAATGGCGGCGTCGGCACGAGGGTATCTTATTGGCGCCTTATCAATGGACGGATATGCAGGGGCGGGCGGTGGCGGCCGATACGCTGTCGGGGGCCGCATGGACGTATGTATGTATCGTCAAGTCCGACCCGATGCTCTCGCCGGAGGGCTCGTCGCAGATTTACGCGCTGCAACAGGCGCTTTGGCAGGAGGAAGGCTTGCCCGGCCGCGGCCTCGTGCTGGTGTGCGACGATGATTCGGCCGCCGCGCGCACCTACGTGCGCGCCTTGCAAGAGAACTTGCAGCCGCCCGCCGCCTTGGACGCTTCGGCGGTAGCCGACCGGCGGCTATCGTTTTATCATTTCAACCGGGACATCGGGAACCTGAAGGATTGGGAAGTCTATACGTTTCCGGCCTTCGTCGTCCTATCGCCCGAAGGACGGGTCTATCCGCGTTTCGCCGCGCCCGTCCCCGACGGACTGGCGGCCTGGCGCGCGTTGATGAAGCCTAACGGCCGAAGCGACAGCGGCTCAGGTAGGCGATAGACGGGTACATAAGCCCGC
>CAMXAS010000046.1 GCA_947179195.1 uncultured Bacteroidales bacterium | reverse complement strand
ACGAGCATGGTGCAGACGGCGGCGGGCCGCGCGGACGCCGTGCGGGTGACGACCGTACACAAGTCCAAAGGCTTGGAATATCCGGTGGTCATCTATGCGTTCGCGTCCGATGCGCCGAGGCCGGACGGCTGGGTGTGGACGGACTTGCCGTCTGAGGATGGGTTGCCCGTCGGGCTGTTGTCGCTCAAGGACGCGGCGGCGCAGACGGTGGACGGAGCCGCGGTCGAGGCGGCGGCCGACGAACAGATGAAAGCCGTCGTGGACCGCATCAACGTACTGTATGTCACCACCACGCGGCCGCGCCACAAGCTGTATGTGCTGAGCAAGGGCACGAAGGGGAGCGGCGCCTATGCCGAAAACCGCTATTGGGAACAGTTTACGGCGCAATATCCGGCCTATCTGGCGGCGGATACCGAGTGGACGGGGGCGGATGGCGCGGCCGCAGCTACGGCGGGGGCTTCATCCGCCGCAGCCGCCGGGGACACCGCTGATGAGGAAACCGCCTGCATGGCGGCGGCGCGGCGGGACATGGCCGCCCGGCAGACCGACTGGATGCCGCGCTTCGAGCCGGCTTTCAGTTGGCGCGACACGGTGCGGCGCCCCGAACGGATTTGGGGCGAGTTCATCCACCGCGTGCTGAGCGGCATCGACGACGCCCGCCGTTTCGACCGGGCGGCCGTGGAAGCCGTCGTGGCCGAACAGTGGCCGGAGGTCGCGCCCTGGTTGCACGACGGCTATGAAGCCCCCGCCGCCGTGGCGCAGGTCGAAGCCGTGTTGGCGCATCCCTCGCTCAAGCCCTGCTTCTCGTCAAACTACCGCATCTACAACGAACGCGAACTCTGCTGCGACGGGCAGATTTACCGTCCCGACCGCGTGGCCGTGGGGCAAAACGACGTCTATGTGGTCGATTACAAGACCGGCGAGGCGCACGCCGAACACGTCCGTCAGGTGGAAGCCTACCGCGATTTGCTGTTCCGCAAGGAAGCCAAGCCCGTTCACGCATACATTGTATATATAAGTGATGACTCCGTTGAGGTCAAGGAAGTGAAATAGGCATGAATACCCGTTTGGTTATCTTCGATTTGGACGGCACATTGGTCGATACGTTGGCCGATTTGGCGGCCGCGATGAACACCGTCCTCTCGCGTTTGGGCTATCCGACCCATCCGGTCGCCGACTACCGTTTCAAGGTCGGTAACGGCGTGGCCAAGCTCGTGGAGCGGTCGCTGCCCGAAGCCGCGCGGCAACAGCCCGCTGTCGTGGCCGACGCCCTGCAACAATTCCTCGACTACTACAACCGCCACGACATGGACGCCACCGCGCCCTACGACGGCATCCCCGACCTCTTGAAGCGACTGAAGGCCCGCGGCCTTCAACTTGCCGTGGCCTCCAACAAGCCCCATGCGGCGGCCGTCGAAATCGTGCACCACTACTTCGGGCAAGACCTGTTCGACTGCATCTACGGGCAACGTCCCGGCGCGCCGGTCAAGCCCGACCCGGCCATCGTCCACGACATCCTGCGCACGCTGGATGTCTCCGCCGGACAGGCCCTTTACGTCGGCGATTCAGCCGTCGATATGGAAACGGCGCGCCGTAGCGGCATCCCGTCCGTAGGCGTGCTGTGGGGCTTCCGTCCCGAATCCGAACTGCGCGAAGCCGGCGCCTGTCATATTGTTTCCCATCCTTCAGAAATTTTTCGTATCTTCGCAGGTTAGATTATACGAAAAATATGACTTCACAGGAAATCCGCGCGGCCTTTCTGGCGTTCTTCACGCAAAAAGGCCATCATATCGTGCCCTCGGCCCCGATGGTCATCAAGAACGACCCCACGTTGATGTTCACGAACGCGGGCATGAACCAGTTCAAGGATATCTTTCTCGGCAATATGCCGCGGCAGTGGCCGCGCGTGGCCGACAGTCAGAAATGCCTCCGCGTGTCGGGCAAGCACAACGATTTGGAGGAAGTGGGGCACGACACGTACCATCACACGATGTTCGAGATGCTGGGCAACTGGTCGTTCGGCGACTATTTCAAGAAAGAGGCCATCGCCTTCGCTTGGGAGTTCCTGACCGAGACCGTGGGCATCGACAAGGACTGCCTCTACGTGACGGTCTTCGGCGGCGACGAAAAGGACGGTACGGCCAAGGACATGGAAGCCTATAACTATTGGCTTGAACACGTTTCGGAAGACCGCATCCTGTTCGGCAACAAGAAAGACAACTTTTGGGAAATGGGCGAGACCGGCCCCTGCGGCCCCTGCTCCGAAATCCACGTCGATATCCGCACGCCGGAAGAAAAGGCGGCCGTGCCGGGCAAAGAACTCGTCAACCACGACCATCCGCAGGTCATCGAAATATGGAACCTCGTGTTCATGCAGTTCAACCGCAAGGCCGACGGCCACTTGGAAGAACTGCCGAACAAGCACGTCGATACGGGCATGGGCTTCGAGCGGCTCTGCATGGTGTTGCAGGGCAAACGCTCCAACTACGACACCGACGTGTTCCAGCCGTTGATTACGGCCATCGCGCGTATGGCGGGCAAGACCTACGGTCAGGTCCAGGAGGCCGACATCGCGATGCGCGTTATCGCCGACCATGTGCGGGCCGTGTCGTTCGCCATTGCCGACGGGCAGTTGCCGTCCAACAACAAGGCCGGCTACGTCATCCGCCGTATCCTGCGGCGCGCCGTTCGCTACGGCTATACGTTCCTCGGACTTAAAGAGGCGTTCATCCACAAGCTCGTGCAGGTGCTCTGCGACCAGATGGGCGAGGCCTTCCCCGAATTGCGCCGCCAGCAGTCGCTTATCGAACGCGTCGTGGAAGAAGAGGAAAACGCTTTCCTCAAAACGTTGGAGACAGGCATCAAGTTGTTGACCCAGGTCACGGAAAAGGCGCGGACGCAACAAAAAACGGAAATCAGCGGCGAAGACGCGTTCACGCTTTACGATACCTACGGCTTCCCGATAGACTTGACCGAGTTGATCCTCAAAGAGCAGGGCATGAGCGTGAACCTGCCCGAATTTGAAAAGTGCCTGCAACAGCAGAAAGACCGTTCGCGCAACGCGGCCGAGGTAACGTCCGACGACTGGGTCGATGTGCATACGGGCGGCGAGTGCCGTTTTGTCGGTTACGACGACCTGAAGGTGGAAAGCCGTCTGTTGCGTTACCGCCGGGTCAACAAGAAAGGCAAGGAGCAATATCAGCTCGTGTTCGAGCAGACGCCGTTTTACGCCGAGTCCGGCGGGCAGGCCGGCGACCGGGGCTATATCGCGGCCTTGGCGGCCGACGGCGCCGAAACCGAACGTATCGAAGTGCGCGACACGCGCAAGGAAAATAAACTCATCATCCATTGGACCGACCGCCTGCCCGCCGACCCGTCGGCGCGTTTCATGCTCGTGGTGGAAGAGGGGCTGCGCCGTCAGACGGCCTGTCACCATACGTCCACGCACCTCATGCACCATGCCTTGCGCGAGGTGTTGGGCACGCACGTGGAACAGAAAGGGTCGCAGGTCAACGGCATCTCGTTGCGCTTCGACTTCTCGCATTTCCAAAAGATGACGCCCGAAGAAATCCGCGAGGTGGAAAACCGCGTCAACCACATGATACGGCAGAACCTGCCGTTGACCGAACGGCGGGACGTGCCCATCGACGAGGCGCGGGCCCTGGGCGCGATGGCCTTGTTCAGCGAGAAGTACGGCGACAAGGTGCGGGTTATCCAATACGGGCCGTCGGTGGAACTCTGCGGCGGTACCCACGTCAAGGCGACGGGCGAAATCGGGATGTTCAAAATCGTGAGCGAAGGGGCGGTGGCGGCCGGCGTGCGGCGTATCGAAGCCGTGGCGGCCGGTGCGGCGCAACGCTACCTGTTCGACATCGCCGATATGTATCAGGAAATCAAAGATACGCTTAGAAGTCCGGACGTCCTCGTCGGCCTTAAGAAAGTCATGGACGGCCATACCAAGATGAAAAAGGAGATAGAGATGCACGTCAACGACCGCGTGCGTCATCTGACCGAATACTGGCTCGAACGTCAGGAACAGCTTGGCGATATGCCGCTCATCCGGATTGAACGCGACTATCCGGCCGCCATCAGCCGCAACCTCTGCACCGCGCTCCGCAAGCCGCTCTCCAACGGGGTGTGCCTCATTACGGGCAAGAGCGAGGGCAAGCCGAGCGTATTCCTGATGATAGGCGACGAACTCGTCAAGCGGGGCTACCATGCCGGCAAACTCATCGGGCAGGTGGCGCCTATGATAGACGGCAGCGGCGGCGGTCAGCCGTTCTTCGCGTCGGCTGTCGGCAATAAGGAAGACGGCTTGAAGGCCGTGGTCGAAACGTTGTTGAATAAATTGCAGGAAGGCCCTGAGGCCTAATACCGAACCCATGCGCGGCAAGAAGAAAGAACGGCTCTATATCGATGCGTCTTCGCTGACGGTCACCCAGCACAAACCGACCTGGGGCGAACGTCTGTTGAAGCTGTCGGGCTATTTGCTCACGGCCGCGTTGTTTTTCGGGCTGGCGTTGCTCGTGTCGTATTATTTCCTCGAAGGCCCCAAGGAACGGCGCATCCGCCGCGATTTGTACGAAAGCGCGGTGCAGTACCGCTATCTGGACCGTCGCTTGGACCAGTTGACGGAAGTGTTGGAAGACCTGCAACAGCGCGACCGCAACCTGTACCGCATCATTTTCGATGCCGAGCCGCCGCATCAGACCAAGGAGTTGTACCGCGACTACAGCCATTATACCGACAATGCGTTGGGTCAGATTATCAGCGAAACGTCTTATAAGGCCGATGCGTTGGCGTCGGCCATCTACGCGCAGTCGGTGTCGCTGGATTCAGTATATACGATGGCCAAGACTAAGGAGGAACGCTTGCAGCATATGCCGGCCATCCTGCCGATTAATAAGAACGAAGGGCGGGTCGTATCCGGTTTCGGGCCGCGCTACCACCCGATTTTCAAAAATCTGAGGCCGCATACGGGCATCGACATCACGGCCGCGCGCGGCGTACCCATCTATGCCACAGGCGACGGCGTCGTGGAAAAGGCGGGCGGCAACATGAAAGGCTATACGGGCTATGGCGTCTGCTGTGTCGTGGATCACGGCTTCGGCTACAAGACGCTCTACGCCCACATGGATAAACTGACGGTGCGTCAGGGCATGAAGGTCAAACGCGGCACCCAACTCGGCACCGTGGGCACGAGCGGTTACGCCACCGGGCCGCACCTGCACTACGAGGTGCACGTCAACGGCAAGCAGGTCAACCCCGTCTATTATTTCTTTATCGGTGTTTCGCCCGAAGAATACCTCGAAATCTTGGAGAAATCGCGCGAAGTCAACCAAAGTCTGTCGTAATCGCATATGGAAGAAATGGCTGAAAATACGCTTGAACCCAAGGCCGACGGCAAGTTGTTCTACACCATCGGCGAGGTGGCCGCGATGTTCAACGTCAACACGTCCCTGATCCGTTTTTGGGACAAGGAGTTCGAGGCCATATCGCCGCGCCGTAACCGCAAGGGCAACCGTTTGTTCACGCCCACCGACGTGGCCTATTTCCATAAGATATACCATTGGGTCAAGGAAGAGGGCTATACGTTGCAGGGCGCCAAAGACAAGCTGAAGGAAAAGCCCTTGGCGGCGGACACGGCCGAGGAGGAACTCTTGCAACGCCTGCACCGCGTGCGCAAGTTCCTGACGGATTTGAAAGAGAGTTTGTAACGATATAAGATAAGAAGAAGCAATGAAGAAAGTAGTTTTGCTCCGCCACGGCGAGAGCGTATGGAACAAGGAAAATCGTTTTACGGGTTGGACCGATGTGGATTTGAGCCCGCAGGGCGTGGAGGAAGCCAAGGAAGCCGGCCGTCTGCTCAAGGCGGAGGGATTCCATTTCGATATGGCCTACACGTCTTACCTGAAAAGAGCCATCAAGACGCTGCATACGGTATTGGAGGAAATGGACCAGCTGTGGATTCCCGAAGAAAAGAACTGGCGGCTGAACGAGAAGCATTACGGTATGTTGCAGGGGCTCAACAAGGCCGAGACGGCGGCCAAATACGGCGACGAACAGGTCAAGATCTGGCGGCGCAGCTATGACGTGGCGCCCACGGCCCTGGCACCCGACGACGAACGCAGCCCGTATCAGGCCGCTTGCTACCGCCATGTCGATCGCGCCGACCTGCCCTTGACGGAAGCCCTGATTCATACGGTGAACCGCATCGTGCCCTATTGGGAGAACACGATCGTGCCGTCGTTGAAGACGCGCGATGAAATCATCATTGCGGCGCACGGCAACTCGTTGCGCGGCATCATCAAACATATCAAGCATATTTCCGATGCCGACATCATCGGCTTGAACCTGCCTACGGCCGTGCCGTACCTGTTCGTGTTCGACGACAACATGAACCTGGTGGAAGACCGTTTCCTGGGCGACCCCGAGAAAATCAAGGCGCTGATGGAGGCCGTGGCCAATCAGGGCAAAGCGAAATAACCGAGCAAAACAGAATGTATATATGAAAACAGCCTATAGAACCCATACCAACGGCGCGTTGCGCCTGACGGACGTTGGCGCCGCCGTGACGCTTTGCGGTTGGATTCAGCGTAGCCGCGACTTGGGCGGCATGACGTTCGTCGATTTGCGCGACCGTTACGGCATCACGCAGTTGGTGTTCAATATGGAGACCGATGCCGCGCTCTGCGGCCGCATCCGGGAGTTGGGGCGCGAATGCGTCATTCAGGTGGACGGCAAGGTGCTGGAGCGCAGCAACAAGAACCCCAAACTGCCTACGGGCGACATCGAAGTGGAGGTGACGCGCCTGGAGGTGCTCAATCGTTCCAAGACGCCGCCCTTCACGATAGAGGACAATACCGACGGCGGCGACGAACTGCGCATGAAATACCGTTACCTCGACCTGCGCCGCGCCTGCGTGCGCGCCAATATGGAGATGCGCCACCGTCTGGGTATCGAAATCCGCAACTACATGAACACGCTCGGCTTCATGGAAGTGGAGACGCCGTTCCTCGTCAAATCCACGCCCGAGGGGGCGCGCGACTTCGTGGTGCCCTCCCGCATGAACGAGGGCGAGTTCTACGCGCTGCCGCAGTCGCCGCAGACGTTGAAACAGCTGCTCATGGTGTCGGGTTTCGACCGCTATTTCCAGTTGGTGCGCTGTTTCCGCGACGAGGACTTGCGCGCCGACCGTCAGCCGGAGTTTACGCAGCTTGACTGCGAGATGTCGTTCGTGACGCAGGAAGACGTGCTCTCTACGTTCGAAGGGCTGATCGCGCATCTGTTCAAGAAAGAGAAGGGCATCGACATCGGCCCGCTGCCGCGCATGACGTGGAAGGAGGCGATGGAGAATTACGGCTCTGACAAGCCCGACATCCGTTTCGATATGCGCTTCAAGCCGCTGAACGCCGTGCTGAAACAGGGCGTCTTCGGCGTGCTGGACCAGGCCGAATGGATAGGCGCCATTGCGGTGCCCGGGGCGGCCGAATACACGCGCAAGCAGTTGGACGAGCTGACCGATTTCGTGAAGCGTCCGCAGGTGGGGGCGTCCGGCCTCATGTATATCAAATGCCTGCCCGACGGCACCTTCAAGTCGTCCATCGACAAATACTATACGCCCGAGCAGATTCAGGCGGCGGCCGCGGCGGCGGAAGCCAAGGCCGGCGACCTGGTGCTGATACTCTGCGGCGCCACGCGCAAGACGCAGGTCGCGCTCGGCCAGTTGCGCTTAGAGATGGGTAGCCGCTTGGGCCTGCGTGATCCGCAGAACTACAAGCTGCTGTGGGTGGTCGATTTCCCGCTCTTGGAGTGGGACGAAGAGGCGCAGCGTTTCTTCGCCATGCACCACCCGTTTACGTCGCCCAAGCCGGAGGACGAAGCCCTGCTGGAGAGCGATCCGGGGGCGGTGCGCGCCAACGCTTACGACATGGTCATCAACGGTGTTGAGGTGGGCGGCGGCTCCATCCGTATCCACGACCGCGACCTGCAGAACCGTATGTTCCGCGCGTTGGGCTTCAGCGACGAAGAGGCCCAGTTGCAGTTCGGCTTCCTGATGGGGGCGTTTGAATACGGCGCACCGCCCCACGGCGGCATCGCGTTCGGCTTCGACCGTCTCTGCTCGCTGTTCGGCGGGGCCGAGAGCATCCGCGACTTTATCGCCTTCCCGAAGAACAACGCGGGGCGTGACACGATGCTGGACGCGCCCTCGACCATCGCGCAGGCGCAGTTGGATGAACTGAAGATTAAAACGGTCAAATAGCCGATAGCCGCATGGCCGACGGGCCGTTGCCCGAACCGGAGGGGCTGCTCAACCTTGTGTTGGACGGCCCCTTTTCATTTATTCCTTGTCCAATACCTTCATCTGTTGGATGGCGATTTGGTTGAGTTTAACAAGGCGTTCGCTCTGTGGCATACTTTGTTCGATAAATACGGCGTTCAGGTTTTCCATGTTCGACAGACATATCAATTCGTTAATGGAGGCGTAGTCGCGGATATTGCCGTTTAAATCGGGATGGGATTCCCGCCATTGTTTGGCCGTCATGCCGAACATGGCGACGTTCAGAACGTCCGCTTCGTTGGCATAGATGATGCAGGCCTGGGCGGGTGTCACTTCGGTCG
>CAMXAS010000045.1 GCA_947179195.1 uncultured Bacteroidales bacterium | reverse complement strand
TAATAAAACACTTTTGAAAAAGCGAATTTCAGACAATATTTCACTTTTATAAAAGTGAATTTTGTCAAATATTTCACTTTTGGAAAGGTGTTTTTGTTTCGGTGAGCTAAAAAAACGGCCGCCCTTGCGGGGCGGCCGTCTACATTTCACTTGCGCTTAGGCGTTTACTTCTTGAAGAAGCGTTTGTACAGACCGGCGAAACCTTGGCCGTGACGGGCTTCGTCTTTGGCCATTTCGTGCACCGTGTCGTGGATGGCGTCCAGGTTCAGTTCCTTGGCGCGCTTGGCGATGCGCATCTTGTCGGCGTTGGCGCCGGCTTCGGCGAACATACGCTTTTCGAGGTTGGTCTTCGTGTCCCAAACCATGTCGCCCAACAGTTCGGCGAACTTGGCGCAGTGTTCGGCTTCTTCGAACGCATAGCGCTTGAACGCTTCGGCGATTTCGGGATAGCCCTCACGGTCGGCCTGACGGCTCATAGCCAAATACATACCTACTTCGGTGGCTTCACCCATGAAGTGGTTGTTGAGGTCTTTCTTCATCTCGGCATCGCAGTCCTTCGCAATACCGACCACGTGTTCGGTCACGAACGTCAACGCGTTGTCTTCTTCCACGAGTTCTTTGAATTTTTCAGCCGGCACCTTGCACTGCGGGCAGTTGGCGGGCGGGTTCGGGCCTTCGTGTACGTAGCCGCAAACCGAGCAAATCCATTTCTTAGCCATAGTTTTGTGTGTTTTGATTGTTTTACAAATACTTAAATTCAGTACGGATGAACCGTACCGTTATCGCAAAAATAGAAAAGCTTGGGGAATTTGCAAATTTTGCAAAATTCGGGCGTAAAACATACATTTGCATACAGGTATCGCGGCGGGACGGCCCGAGCCCGATAAACGACAGATAATTATGATCCTTTGTATAGCGGAAAAACCGAGTGTGGGGCGGGAAATCGCCCGCGTGCTGGGCGCCACGACGGCGCAGCAGGGCTATATGGAGGGCAACGGCTATTGGGTGTCGTGGACGTTCGGGCATCTGTGCTGTCTGCAGGAGCCGCACGACTACAGCCCCGACTGGAAGCAGTGGCGCATGGAGTGCCTGCCGATGTTGCCGCCCACGTTCAAACTCAAGGTCATCGACAACGAGGGCATCCGTCGCCAGTTCGGGATACTTTCCGATTTAATCGGCCGTTGCGAAGGGATTGTCAACTGCGGGGATGCCGGCCAGGAGGGCGAGGTCATCCAGCGTTGGGTCATGCAGAAGGCCGGCTGCAAGGTGCCGGTCAAACGCCTGTGGATTTCGGCCTTGACGGAGGAGGCGATTAAAGACGGCTTTGCGCATCTGTATCCGGCTTCGGATTTCGACAACCTGTATGCGGCGGGCTCGGCGCGCGCCATCGGCGACTGGCTGCTGGGCATGAACGCCACGCGCGGCTATACGTTGAAATACGGGCGGCCCGGCCAGGTGCTTTCCATCGGGCGCGTCCAGACGCCCACGCTGGCCATCCTGGTGGAGCGTCAGAAAGCCATCGACAGTTTCGTGCCCAAGAAATACTGGGAGTTGCGGACGTTGTACCGCGGCGGGCTGTTCGTCTGCGATAAAGGCCGTATCGGCACGGAGGAGGCGGCCGAAGCCCTGAAAGGGCAGTTGGAGAAATACCCGTTGGAAATCGCCAAGATAACGCGCAAGAAAGGCAAGGAAGCGCCGCCGCGCCTGTTCGACCTGACGCTGTTACAGGTGGAGTGCAACAAGAAATTCGGCTTCTCGGCCGAACGGACGTTGCAGCTCATCCAGTCGCTCTACGAAAAGAAGCTGACGACCTATCCGCGTGTGGATACGAGTTTCCTGCCCAACGAACTGCACGGTAAGGCGCCGGGCATCCTGCAGAATCTGGTGCCTTACGCCACGTTCGTGCAGCCGCTTTTGCAGCAGGGCAAGTTGCCCAAGCGCGCCAAGGTGTTCAACGACAAGAAGATTACCGACCACCACGCCATCATCCCCACCGGCGAATGGGCGGCGGCCTCGGGCCTGTCGAAAGACGAGAAATACGTCTTGGACTTGGTCGTGCGGCGGTTCATCGCCGTGTTCTATCCCGATTGCGAGTTCGCCTCCACGGTCGTGAACGCGAAGGTGGCGACGGAGGGAGAGAGCTATGCGTTCAAGGCCACGGGCAAGCAGATTTTGAGCGAGGGCTGGCGCGTGCTGTTCCCGGCGCCGGCCGCCAAGAACGAAGCCACCCAGGGGGCGCAGGCCGAATCGTCCGAAGCCGCGGACAATGAAGCCCCCGAGGCCGCCGAGAAAGAGAACGTCCTGCCCGAATACAAGGAGGGCGAGAGCGGCCCGCATACGCCTTCGGTGGTTGCCAAACAGACCCAGCCGCCGCGCTATATGAGCGAGGGCGACCTGTTGCGCGCCATGGAGACCGCGGGCAAGCAGGTGGAAGACGAGGAACTGCGCGACCTGATGAAAGAGAACGGCATCGGCCGTCCGTCCACGCGCGCGGCCATTATCGAAACGCTCATCAAGCGTCAGTATATACGTAAGGAAAAGAAACGCATCGTGCCCACGCCGCTCGGCATGGCGCTCATTGACATCATTCCCAACGAATTGCTCAAGTCGGCCGAGCTGACGGGGCAGTGGGAGAAGAAACTGAAACAGATTTCGGAGGGCGGCTATCCGGTACGCGATTTCATGGCCGAACTCAAACAGATGGTCGTGGAGGTGACCTGGCAGGTCATGCAGGCCGAACGTAAGCCCTTGGGCGAGGAGGTGCCGGCATGAGGTTGAGATGGCCCGCGCCCCTGCGGCGGTTCTTCCGCCATCTGCGCTACCTCGTCAAGTTGCATGGTACGCCCTGGCTGCCGCGTCTCGGCTTTTTGAGCCGGATGCTGTTGCTGTTCGGCTGTCTGGGCAGCCTCAGTTATTTGGTCTATCAACTCGGCTTCATGGATACGTCGGTGTCGGCCAACCGGCTCGACCGCATCCCGCCCGTTTTGTTCAGCCTGTTCTTCAGCGGGATGCTGTTGCGTTGCATAGTACAATTCCGCCAGTGGCGGCATACGCGCCTCTTTGTGGCGGACTGCCTGCTGCTAGGGTTGAACGGCCTCGTGCTGTGGGTGTTCCATGCCGCCGGTGCCGCACCGAAAGCCCTCCGCTTCTTGTTACATCCCTATTGCCTGTACGCGCTCTTGGCCGTCCTCTCGTTCATCCACCTCTCCCAGATGAGCCTCGGCTTCCTGCGCCGCCGCATCAAGCCCACGATGCTGTTCATCCTCAGCTTCCTGTTCCTGATATTCATCGGCACGGGCCTGCTCTTGGTGCCGCGCGTCACCTACGACGGCATCTCGTTCGTCGATGCGCTGTTCATGGCCGCCTCGTCGGTCTGCGTTACGGGGCTGACGGTCGTGGACGTGGGGCAGACGTTCACGTTGGAGGGGCAGCTCATCATCCTCACGCTCATACAGGTGGGCGGCATCGGGGTCATCACGTTCACGAGCTTTTTCGCGCTTTCGTTCATCGGTAGCGCGTCGGTGGGCGGGCAGTTGGTGCTGAAAGATATGCTCAACGAGAAAAACCTCGGCAACCTGTTCCGCGCGCTCGCGCTCATCATGGCGATATCGTTCATGTTGGAGGCCATCGGCGCCTACCTGATATACCAAAGCATCGCCGGCACGATGTCCGGCATGAAGGAGGAAATCTTCATGGCCGTCTTTCATGCCGTGTCGGCCTATTGCAATGCCGGCATCTCGCCCTTGTCCGACAGTTTGGGCGGCGCGCTGCTGGACAACCACCGCCTGCACTTTTGGATAGCCTGCCTGATTCTCGTCGGCGGCATCGGCTTCCCCATCATCCTCAACTATCTGCGGCTGTTGCGCCACGTGTTGGGCAACGTGTTGAGGTGGCTGTTCGGACGGCAACAGATATACCATCACAAGCCCCATATCATCCAGTTGCATACCACGCTCGTCCTTACCACCACGGCCGTCTTGGTCGTGGGTGGCACGCTGCTGTTCTATTTCTCGGAGCGGCACAATACGCTGGCCGAATTGCCGGTTTGGGCGCAGTGGAGCGAGTCGTTCTTCTATGCGACGGCCTTGCGCACGGCCGGGTTCGCCACCTATGGCGTGTCGTTGCTCTCGTCGCCGGCCCTGCTGTTCACGATGATGGTCATGGCCATCGGCGCCTCGCCCATGTCCACGGCGGGCGGTATCAAGACCACGACGGTGGCCGTGGCCGCCCTCACGGCCTACCATATCATACAGGGGCGCGACGAGGTGGAGGTGCGTGGCCGCCGTTTGGAACGCAGTACGATACGGCAGGCCTTTTCGATTATCGCGCTGTTTACCGGCTACGTGTTCGTCGCAACGCTCGTGCTGTGCTTCATCGAACCCGACATGAGCCTCAAAGACCTGCTGTTCGAAACCATTTCGGCCACGGCCACCGTGGGTTCGAGCATGGGCATCACGGGCGCGTTCAGCACGGCGGGCAAATGCTGCCTGATTCTGTCGATGTTCATAGGCCGTATCGGCGTGCTGACGTTCTTCAGCGGCATCACGCGCGATGTGGAACCCAAACGTTACGCTTATCCTTACGATACCGTTTTATTAAATTAAAGACCCGAAACTATGAAGTTCGCGATTATCGGCTTAGGCAACTTAGGCGCTTCCTTAGCGGAGAATTTGGCCTATTTAGGGCATGAAGTGTTGGCGATAGACGCCTCTATGGCGCGGATGGACGCCGTCAAAGACCGCGTCACCTCTGTCGTCTGCATGGATACGACCGATACCGAGGCCTTGCAGACGCTGTCGCTGGAGAAGTTCGACGGCGTTTTCGTCACGTTCAGCAAGGATTTCGGCACGTCGGTCCAGACCGTGGCCCTGCTCAAGAGCTTGGGCGTCACGCGCATCGTCGTCCGGGCCATTTCGCCCATCCACGCCACGGTGTTGCGGTCCATCGGCGTGGAGCGCATCATTACGCCCGAGGAGGATTTCGCGCGGCAGTACGCGTTGCAGCTTATGACCCGCGATTTGTTCGAAGACCGTTACGCCATCGACGCGCGCTATGCGGTATCCACGTTGACGGTGCCGGAAAGCATGGTGGGCGAGAAGATACAGCGCGCGGGCTTCGAGGCCACGTTCAAGATGAACCTGCTCTGCGTGCGGCGGCCGGTCAAGCGGCGCAACCTGCTGGGGCGCATGAACGTCGTGTACGAAGTGCTGCCGTGGGGGCAGGAGCCGATAGAACTGCAGGCGCACGACCAGCTCGTCGTGTTCGGCTCCGACGAAAACCTCAAGGCCTTCGGCACGCTGTAGGCGGGAACGGCCGCCGCGTGTAAGGCCGCACGGTAAAAAACAAAAGCCGGCATCCGTAAGGGTGTCGGCTTTTATCGTAAGGGTCGGACAACTTAGAACGGCAGGTCGTCGTTGCTGTCGCCGGCCGGGGTTTCGGGCGCCGGGAAGTTGGGGGCCGCGATGTTGCTGGCGGCGGGAGCGGGCTGAGCGGCAGGCGCGGCGGCCGGCATGCCCATCGGGGCACCGCCCATCGTCGCTTCCTGGATACGCCAGGCTCTTACGTCGGTGTACCAGCGGCCGTTGAATTCGCGGCTTTCCAGTTCGAAGCTCACGTTGAGCCGGTTGCCGATTTGCATGATCGCGGGGTTGCTGATGGCTTTGTCGCCCCATACCATGACGCAGATCTGACGCGGATACTGGCTTTCCGTTTCAAAGATATAGCTTTGCTTTTTCCAAGGTCCGTTTTTGCCTTCGCCCGTGATGGGTTCTTCGATTTTGACGAGTTTTGCGTTGAAATCCATAATATTTAGCACTTAATAATTTCCGGTTATCGTTCCTGCCATGAAGATAGGGTGGCCTATCCCGACAAGATATTGCAAAGATAGTGCAAACCGAACGGAATAACAAAGGCCGCCTGCCGTGCGTTTTCAACAGCCCGCCGCCCGCCGGAGCGGGCCTTGTCCCTCGTACAGACGTCGGGTCAGACGTTGTCCTTATGTTAAAAAATGTTAAAACTTTGCTTGAACTAAAAATTTTAGTTGGCCGTGAAAATTATTTAGTTTAATTTTGCCGCATCAAAACCCGAAACGCTATGAAACGGCTGACGAAAAAGGAAAACGAAATCATGGACCTGTTCTGGACGCATGGTCCGATGTTCATCAAGGAACTGCAGGAAAAATACGCCGACCCGAAACCCCATGTCAATACGCTTTCCACGATGACGCGCATTTTGGAGGCCAACGGTTTTGTCGGACACAAGGCCTACGGTTCCACCTACCAATATTATCCGCTCGTCACGCGCGAGGCCTACCACCGCGGCGCGCTCAGCCGCCTGGTGTCCGCCTGCTTCGACAACTCCTACGTCAACGCCGTTTCGGCCTTGGTCAGCGAGGAGAAAATCACGGTGGAAGAACTCAAGGAAATCATCGCCCGGATCGAAGCCGGCCAAAACGCTTAGACTATGGTGGCATTTGGGATATACCTCTTGAAATCGTCCGCCGTGCTCGGCGTTTTCTATCTGTTTTACCGGCTGCTGTTGCATAAGGAAACGTTTTACGGGCTTAACCGCGCCATTTTGCTCGGCATCGGCGTTTTGGCGCTGGTTTTGCCGCTCTGCACCCTCACGTTCCATAAATACGTCCTGTTGCCGTCGGCCCTGCGGACGTCGTTGCAGACGCCGGTGGCCGACACCGTGGCGGAGGCGGCCGCGCCGCCGCTGTGGCCGCTTGTCCTGCTCGTGGTCTATGCGCTCGGCCTGCTCGTCAAAGCCGGGCATACGTGCGTCTCCGTTTTCAGCGTGTGGCGCTTGATCCGGCGCGGCCGCCGCTTGCCGCAGGACGACGGCGCGGTGCTGGTCGTGACCCAACGTCCGGTCGCGCCCTTTAGCTGGATGCGCTATATCGTGCTGTCGGAGGCCGACTATGCGTCGGACAACGGGGCGGTGCGCACCATCCTGCTGCACGAGCGGGCGCATATCCGTAAGCGGCATTCGTGGGATTTGCTGTTCATCGACGGCTTGCTGGCCCTGCAATGGTTCAATCCCGCGGTGTGGCTCTTGCGCCGGGACTTGCGCGCGTTGCACGAGTACGAGGCCGATGCCGCCGTGCTCCGTTCGGGCATCGACGCGCGGCAGTACCAATACCTGTTGCTCAATAAAATGGTGGGCGGTAGCGTTTTCGCGCTCACCGACCGCTTCAATCAACAAACACTCAAAAACCGAATTGCCATGATGTTATCTTCAAAATCCGCCCCTAAAAGCGCGTGGAAAGCGCTTTATTTGGTGCCGTTCATCGGCCTGGCCTTGGCGGCCAACGCCAAAACCGTCGTCGAATTCCAGCCCATCGTCATCGATATGCCGGAAGCAGTCGCCGCCAAACAACTCTTGGTCGCGGTGGGCGACACGCAGCAGATGCAGGTGCAGGTCGTGCGCGCCCCGGCCGCTTCGGTGGCCGTCACGAAGTCGGCTGCCAAGTCCGTCAAAGTCAAGTCCGACGCCGACACGCAGCAGATACAGATAATGGTCGTGCCTGCCTCCGGCGCTTCGAAGGCCATCACCAAGTCGGCGGTCAAATCCGTCAAGGTCAAGACTGATGCCGGCACGTCCCAGGATGATATGCTCATTATGACGCTGGAGGGCAACGATACCGCCGCCATCGCCGTTTCGTTCGCCGCTGTCAAGGATACGCTGAACGCCATTCTGTCGGCCCCGTCCAAAATCTCCAATTATCTCGTTTCCGTCATCAAGGAAGGGGTTGACAATCTGTTTGAAACCATGACGGTTGAACAGCCGATACAGCAGATAACGCTGACTTCCAATGCCGCGGAAGCCGAGGAATTCGAGTTTGATTTCGATTTCGACAAGTCGTTTGCGATTGCTTTCGATGAAGCGTTCGGTAAAATGGATTACAACATCTATGTCGATGGCAAGAAAGCGGATATCAAACGGTTGGAATCCTTGGAAGTTGATAAAATCGCCAATATCAACATCGATAAGTCCGACTCAGGTTACACGCTCCACATTACGACCGGTCGGAAAACGAAGCACTGACGGATAGGAAGCATCGGCACCGGCGGCGTTTGTCGCTTTGACCGCGATTTCGTAACTTTGAGGGCTTAACAACGGAATCGCCATGGAAAATTTCGGTCTGTCGATGCTTTGGTTTTGGGCGGCCTATGTCGTTGTAACGTTCATAGGCTGTATGCACTGCATCTTCAATATCTACGTGCTGCATATGCGGCCGATGGATGAACACGGCATGGGCGAGGCCTATGAGAAAACCAAGCCGTGGCATCCGCTCTACAACCTGCTGCTCTATCCGGTGGCAGGTTGGCTGTATATGCGGGGATTGCCCGACCCGACGTGGCAGGCCGCGTTGTGGACCGGTCTGCTGTGGGCGGGCATCTGCATCGTGTTCGATCTCGTCGCCTGGGTGTTGGTCAAACATCCGTGGACTTTGTCTTTCAAGGAGTTTTATGTCCGTTATCAGCCGTGGATTTCGATGATTTACGTCATCATTTTCATCGCGCCGCTGATGGGCTATTGGTTCGTGAAATAATCTTATATCGCTTTTATTATGAAACGGTTGTGTAAGATACTTTTGGGATGCGCCGCGGGGATGGCGCTTTCCATCACCGCTTTGTCGGCCGGCGAAACGGCGGCTCCGGTCGTAGCTGGGCAGTCGTCCGAAGAAGTGGCCGAAGCCGATAGAATCGTCGGCATCTATTATGTGATTGAGGATGAGTCGGGCGAG
>CAMXAS010000044.1 GCA_947179195.1 uncultured Bacteroidales bacterium | reverse complement strand
TGATTGTTAAAGCCTTCCACCTGATATTTGTATTCCTTGAACGCATTGAACAGCGAGGTCGCTATTTTCAACTGGCCGTCTTCGGAATTGAGGAACTTTTCTTCGGTCGGATTGCTGATGAAGCCGATTTCGGTCAGCACCGAGGGCAGGGCGCAGGCCCACAGCACGAGGAAGCCGGCCTGTTTGATGCCGCGGTTCGGCGAGGGCACGCGCTGGCCGTACTGGTCCTGTATCTTGGCCGCGAAACCGAGGCTCTGATCCATAAAGGCGTTCTGATACAGCGAGAAGATGATATAGGCGTCGGGCGAATTGGGGTCGAAGTTGTCGTAGTGTTCCTCGTGGTTCTGTTCTTGCAGGATGGCCGAGTTCTCCAACTGGGCCACCTTGAGGTTGGCATCGTTCTTGTGGCTACCCATAATCCACGTTTCCACGCCTCTGGCCTCTTTCCCCTCAGTCGAATTGCAGTGGATGGAAACGAACAGGTCGGCGTGGTTCTGATTGGCGATGCGGCCGCGTTGCCGCAGTTCCACAAAGCGGTCGTCCTTACGCGTGTAAATGACCTTTACGTCCGGAAAGTTCTGATTGATAAGTTCGCCGAACTTCAACGCCACTTTCAGCGCGATGTCTTTCTCGTAGCAGTTCTTGCCTACGGCGCCGGCGTCTTTGCCGCCGTGTCCGGGGTCGATGACGATGGTGGAGACTTTTTCCCCGGCGGCATGGAGTGAAAACGGCGTTAAAATCGCGATAATCAATAGGCTAAGCAGCGTGTTTCTCATGGCGTGCGGATTTTGGTTTTGCGTTGGAAAAACCGTAACTTTGTCAGTTATTTTTGTTTGCAAAAAAAGGTGCACAAAGATAGTGAAAAGATAGTGAAAAACCATAGAACGGAAGCGGAAGCATGAAGGGCATACACATGGCAAAGAGGAGCGGGATGGGGCTCATCCTGACGGTTGCCCTTTTGTGGCCTTTTGTAGCCGTGGCGTCCGTAGCCGATACGTTGCCCGTCGTCCCCGATTCGCTGGCGGCGCCCGCCGACAGCCTTTCCGCGTCCGCCGACTCCACCGCCGCCAAGCAACTGACCAATTCTTCCGCCGTGACCGAGGTCGTCCGCTATGCGGCCAAAGACTCCATCTATCTGGATATGAACACGGGTTTGGCGCACCTCTATGCCGACGCCAGCGTCAACTATCAGGGCGCCCGCCTGGAGGCCGCCTACATGGAGATGGATATGCGGGCATCGGAGGTCTTCGCGCAGCCGGTGCAGGATTCCACGGGCGAACTCATCGGCTTGCCGCATTTCGAGAACGGCAAGGATGCGTTCGACGCCAAGGAAATCCGCTATAACTTCAAGACCGAACGCGGCCTCATCAAAGAAGTCGTCACGATTCAGGACGAATTGTTCGTGCACGGCCGGGTCGTCAAACGTTACGAAAACGAGGAGATCCATATCCATAAGGCCGCCTTCACGTCCTGTGAGCTGGATCACCCGCATTTCGACATCCGCGCCTATAAAGCCAAGGTCATCCCCAACGACAAGGTCGTTATCGGGGTCGGCATGATGTTCGTCGAAGACGTGCCTACGCCGCTCGTATTGCCGTTCGCCGTCTTGCCCAACTCCAAAACGCGGCGGTCGGGCATCCTGATTCCGACCTTCGGACAGAGCGCGCGCGACGGCTATTTCTTCCGCGGCCTGGGCTATTACCAGCGGTTCGGCGATTATGCCGACCTTAAAGTCGTGACCGACCTTTATACGGGCGGCAATTGGGAAATAAGGGGCGATTTGCGCTATGCTTGGCGTTACCATTTCCACGGCTCGTTGGGGCTCGGCTATTCGCAAATCTACGACGGTACGCGCGGCGACCCGGGGCGGAACAAGACCACGGGTATCTCGGTGCGTTGGACGCACAGCCAGGACAGCAAGGCGCACCCCAACAGCAATTTCTCGGCCAACGTCAATTTCCAGAACTCGACCTACGCCAAGAATTCGGCCAACCTGAACGACTACGTGACGAATACGACCACGTCCAACATCACCTATTCGTACAACGCCGGCAAGTTCCACTTCAACCTGAATGCCGGGAACTCCTACAATACGCAGACGCGGACGCTGAGTTTCAGTCTGCCGTCGGCCAATTTCTCCATCAGCACCATCTATCCGTTCCGCCGCAAGAAGCAGGTCGGCAAGCGGAAATGGTACGAAACCATCGGGTTCAACTACCGTTTGGATGCCAAGAACGAAATCAACAGCCCCGACACGTTGTTTTTCAAGCCGGAGATGTTCGACTATATGCGCAACGGGATGAAGCAGAATGTCAGCCTCAGCAGCACGGTCAAGATTTTCAAGTACATCAACTGGACGAATTCGGTCAACTACAACGAATACTGGTATCTGAAGGATTTCCGGCGGTCGTATGTCGAGGATTCGACGGGCTGGCACTTGCAGACCGACGAGGAAAAAGGGTTTAAGACCACGCGCGATTTCCAATACAATACGAGTTTCAATTTTAAACTGTATGGTATATATAGGTTCAGGCGCGGCGGGCTCAAGGCGTTCCGTCATGTCATGACCCCCTCGGTCGGCTTTACCTATCATCCGGATTTCAGCAAGCCGTTTTGGAACACCTACGACACCTACGTCGATAACTACGGGCAGACGCACCTGTATTCCAAATTCGCCAACACGCTTTACGGCGGCCCGTCGGCGGGGATGGTCGGAAGCGTCAATTTCAGCATCAACAACACGTTCGACATGAAGGTGCGCAACCGGAAAGACACGGTAACGGGCGAGAAGAAAGTCAATCTCATCGACCAGCTGTCGGTCTCCACGTCTTACAACATGGCGGCCGACTCCCTGCGCTGGAGCCCGATTGCGATTTCGGCGCGGACGGTGCTGTTCAAACGTTTGAACGTAAGCCTCAACACGCAGTTCGACTTCTATAAAATCGACAGCATGGGACGCCGTTACAACGAGTTCTTTTGGGTCAACAACAAAATCAAGGGCTTGCGTTTCACGCGCACGAACGTCAACATTTCACTCTCGTGGAGTTTCAACCCCAAGGCCAAGAATTCGTCCGCGCCGGGCGCGGTGCCGAGCCTGAACGAAACGATGGTGGACCCGCAGATAACCTCTTACGCGAATCCGCTTTACACGCAGTCGGATTTGTTTATGGCGCCCGTGGATTTCTCCGTGCCGTGGAACCTGTCGCTGACCTATTACGGCAGTTATACGATGAGCCCCTATCTGCCGCGCGACACGCGGGACGGCAAGAACCCGGAGGCGGTGTTCCGGCATCAGTTCACGCAGACCATCGGCCTTTCCGGCGATTTTTCGCTTACGCCCAAATGGAAAATCACGTTTTCGACGGGGTTCGACATCATGAGCCGCAAGATGACGTTGACGAGCATCAATTTCGCGCGCGATTTGCATTGCTGGGAGATGGGCTTTTACTGGGTGCCGTGGGGCGGTCACTCCGAGTGGCATTTCCATATCCGCATCCGCAGCTCGGTATTCCAAGACATCAAGTACGAAAAACGCAAGGATTTCCGGGATGATATGGAGTTGTTTTAGCGTATGAAAAAAAACGTTATTTTTGTAAAACCAAAAACATAAAGTCATGAAGAAAGTCATTGCGACCGAACACGCCCCCAAGGCGATAGGTCCTTACAGCCAGGCCATTGAAGCCAATGGTATGTTGTTCGTTTCCGGGCAGTTGCCCGTAGATCCGGCCACGGGTAAAATCGTGGAAGGCGGCATTCAGGAACAGACCGAACAGGTGTTGAAGAACGTCGGCGCCATCTTGAAGGAAGCCGGTTACACGTTCGCCAACGTCGTGAAATCGACCTGCCTGTTGAGCACGATGGATCATTTCGCCGGCATGAACGAAGTATATGCCCGCTACTATCAGAGCGAAGCCCCCGCGCGTGCCGCTTTCGCGGTGCAGAAACTGCCGCTGGGCGTGATGGTGGAAATAGAATGCATCGCCGTTAAGTAAGACGGTTTTGACGGGGCGGGCGTAACCGCGCCCGCCTCGCTTTTTTAGTGTGAGTTTTATGGAACATCAAGACGGTACGTTCGATTCGGCCTTGACCGAACGGGCGGGCGTAACGCAGCCCGGTACCATCAATCCGGCTTTCGCGGCGGGCGCGGCGATCCGTCGGCCGGCCTTGCCGACGGCGGACGAACTCGTGGACGGCATCCTTTCGGGTAACCGGACGTTGCTGAGCCGGGCCATCACGTTGGTGGAGAGCTCGTTGCCGGCGCATCAGAAAATCGCGCAGGAAGTCATAGAACGTTGTCTGCCGCATTCGGGCAAGTCGTTGCGGCTCGGGATTACCGGCGTGCCGGGGGCCGGCAAAAGCACGTTCATCGAGGCCTTGGGCTCGCATTTGGTGCGGTCGGGGCATAAATTGGCCGTGTTGGCCATCGACCCCAGCAGCGAACGGTCCAAGGGCAGCATTTTGGGCGACAAGACCCGTATGGAAGAACTGTCGGGCATGAAAGACGCGTTCATACGGCCTTCCCCCTCGGCGGGTTCGTTGGGCGGGGTGGCGCGTAAGACGCGTGAAACCATCGTGTTGTGCGAGGCGGCCGGCTTCGACTACGTCTTTGTGGAGACGGTGGGCGTGGGGCAGTCCGAGACGGCGGCCTACGGCATGGTCGATTATTTCCTGCTGTTGCAGTTGGCCAATACCGGCGACGAATTGCAGGGCATCAAGCGCGGTATCATGGAAATGGCCGACGGTATCGCCATCAACAAGGCCGAGGGCGAGTTCCTGCACAAGGCGCAGGTGGCGCGCGTGCAGTTCCGCAACGCGTTGCAGTTGTTCCCCGCGCCGGAGTCCGGCTGGACGCCCACGGTGGAGACGTGTTCGGCCTATACCAAAGACGGCATCGACCGCGTTTGGCAGCATATCGTCGAATACGCGACGTTTACGAAGCAGAACGGCTATTTCGAACGCAAGCGCCGCAAGCAGGCCGAACGCATTTTGGAAGAGACGATAGAGGAACAGTTGCTGGGGCATTTTTACGGCGCCGAGGGCATGGAAGAACGCATGGAGGAGGCGCGCCGCCGGGTTTCGGACAAGAGCGGCAGCCCGTATAACATCGCCCAGCAGTTGATAGATCAATATTTTTCAAACCTACGGAAATAGGCGTATGGCCAAACGGAGCAATAGCGGCGCGCCGATAGAACTGACGGCGGGGGCATTGGCCGTGGATGCGGCTTGTAGCGGCAATCCCGGCGACATGGAGTACCGGGGCGTGCAGGCCTGGGACGGCAAGGAAATCTTCAAGAAAGGCCCGTACCCCGACGGCACCAACAACATCGGCGAGTTTTTGGCCTTGGTACACGCGCTCGCTTATTTCCATCAGCTGGGCCCCAAATACGCGCAGACGCCGATTTATTCCGACTCCATGACGGCGATGGCTTGGGTGCGCAAGAAGAAAGCCAACACCAAGGTGGCGGTTACGGCGCGCAACAAGGCGTGGTTGCCGCTTATCGAGCGGGCGGAGCAATGGCTCGCCACCCATACGTGGCAGAACCCGATTCGCAAGTGGGACACCGACCGCTGGGGCGAGATTCCCGCCGACTTCGGCCGCAAGAAGTAAGGTTGCCGCTTTTTATAAAGGGAAAACGCCCGTCGGTCTTGTGATCGGCGGGCGTTTTGTTTTTTGTTGTCTATCGGCCTTACTCGCGGATGAGCGTCACGTAGAGTTTGGGCGTGACGTCGTCGCCGAGGTAGTAAAACTCCACGTCGAAGACCAGTGCGTCGTAAGTGTAATACACGACGGGCATATTGATGCGGTAGTTATCCACATAGATGTCGAGGCCGGCGGTGGAGGCGGGGATATATACCTCTTTCGGGGCCATCGGGTTGCCGCCGGTGTTGTAGGTCATAACGCGGGCGCGGTAGGATTTCTTCAACTGTGAGGCGCGGTCTAAGGCCGAGAACAGGTCGCAGTTGCCGTCTTGACGCAACACCTTGAGGATGGGGTTGGCGAACAGTCCGATGGAGTCAGGCCGATTCAGGTCGTAAAGCGGAATGGCTTGGTGATAGAGACCTTTCTCGGCATCGTTGACGAGGCAGTAGTTGATGTCGCCCATCTGATGTTCGATGTCCTCCTTTTGCTGACGGAGTTCGTCTTTGAGCGCGTCGATGCTGTCCCAAACGACTTCCAAAGAATCGTTGACATTGGCTTCAAGGTCGTGTAAATGACGGTCAAGGTCTTCGGTGCGTTCTTCAAGGGCGCCGATGCCTTCCTCGTTTGCACTGACGCGTTCTTCAAGGGCGCTGAGGTTGTCGTCAAGGTCGTGCATATGGCCGTCCATGCCCTCGACGCGTTCTTCCAACGTGTTGATTTCCGTATCATGGCCGTCAACACGTTCTTTGAGCGTACTGAGGTCGTCGTCCATGTCGTGCAGGTGTTGATCCATGCCGTCGGTGCGCTCCTCAAGGGCGTTGATGGCCTCATCGTGCCCGTCGGCGCGTTCTTCAAGGGCGTTGATGGCTTCTTCCTGTTCGTGCACCCGTTCGTCCATGCCGTTGAGACGTTCATCCTGCTCGTTGAAACGTTCGTCCAGCGAAATCAAGTCGTTGCCGCGGACGTTGAGGCTGTCCCAAATCCGTTGGTCTTCGGCCATGCGTTCGGCGCGTTCCTTGGCGATGGCGGTCTGTCCGCTCTGCACGCCCTGTTGTTGGGTGCCGAGCATCTGGGAAACCTTGGCCGACGACCATATCGTGCTTTGGTCGGGTTCCGCCTCATCGTCGAACGCGATGCCGTCCAACGTCCGTGCGCTGAGGGCGTTGTTGGCGGTTTCGGCGTGGTCGGCGGTCTGTGCGAACGCGGCGGACGGCACCTGGGTCAGCGGTGCGTCGGTCAGCAGTTGGTCGCCGTCATACACCACCAAGTCGAGCGGTTGGGAGAAATCCACCTGCTGGAAATCGCCGAAAGTGGGCGTGCCGTCGCCGAGCGGGATTTGCAACTGCCCCATGGCGTCGGCGGACAGCGTGTGCGTCTCGCTGTAAACGGTGTTGCGCGTTGCGCGGTCCACCAGCCGGCAGTCGAGTTGCAAGGTCGCATTGTTCTTGACAAAGCCGTCGGCATCCCGGGCCACTGCCGAGAATACGATGGGGTTGCTGTCGGCGGCGGCCGCGGTGGGACGCATCAGGCCGAAACAAATGGCGCTTCCGATGAGGAACGCGCTCAAAACGGTGGTTGTGCTTGTCTTTTTCATAGTTTTAAGTGTTTTAAAGATTTTGGTTAATAATGTTTGTTTTTTCTTGTTGTAAACGGTAGGACAGTGCCACGGTGTGCGCGGCCGCGCCGGCATGACGGCCGTCGAAGCGGAACGGCAACGACAGGTCGTAGGATACGGTCAGCCCTTTGTAGAGGCCGATGGAAATCCCCGTGGCGAACGTCTGCAAGTCGGACGAGGCTTCGTAGGCGGCTTCTACCGCCAGGCGTTTTTGGAACAGGTCGAGCCGGCAGCCCGCCTTGTAATAGAGCTTGGTCTTCAGATGGCTGTAGAAGCTGTGCACGAAATAGGTACGGTAGGCGGCTTTCGCTTGGTTTGGGTCTTTGTTTTCGAAGAAGACGAAAGAACGCGTGCTGACGCATTTGTCGTCGGTGGTCAGGTCGGCCCGCGTGCCGAAGCCGAGCCGTTGGCCGTCGCCTATGGTGTAGGTGGCGGCGGTCAGCACGCCGACCGTGTAGCGGAAACGGTCGTCGTCAAGGGCTTCTTCGTAAAACGGATGTTCCGAAACGATGCCGTCGCGCCGGTAGTGGCGGTGGCAGATGCCGGCGGCCAGCCCGCCGAAAAACCGCCAGTCGGGCGTCAGGTTCAGGTCGGCGGCCAAGTCAATTTCTCCGGACGGTTCTTTCCGAAGGCCGGAGGACGCGTGTGCCAAATGTCCGCCGATAAACAGTTGGCGGATGGGGCGGCCGAACAGGCTGAGCCGGTAGCTTTGCGGATGGCCCGGCATCGACACGAAGGCCTGCTCCGAAGCGAGGCGCACGCCGAAGACGGCCGTGTCGAGGGTAGGCGGCAACGTCTGCGGGCACAGGATGCCGACAGGGCGTTCGGTGGGGAGCTGGGCGGCCGCGCGTTGCGGCGTCCAGACAAGGACGGCCAACAGCACGTAGGGGATGGCCGTCAGCAGGCGGTACAATTTTGTCGTTTTCATACTCATCACGGTTTTACAAGTTCGACGAAACCCTTGCGGGATATTTCTCCCTGCGGGCTATAAGCCGTAAGGCGGTAGTAATAGGTATCGGCGGGCAGGGAACTCATGTCGTAGTCGTTGCGGTAGTCGTCGCTGCGGTGCAGAACGGCGCCGTAACGGTCGTAGAGCGTCAGGTCAATCCGCGTAAAGTCCTCGGCGTTGAGGATTTTGAAACGGTGGAAGCCGTAATGGTCAATCACGACGAGGTTGACGATTTGCGGCACGGGCAGCCATACCGGTATCGTGTCGGTGTCGGGTGGCAAGGGCGGTTGCGCGTCGCGTTTCAGCCGCACATAGAGGGAGTCGGTCAACACGCGTCGCGGGTCGTTGAGGGCGCGGTACCGGTAGAGGTAGTAGCCGTCGCGGGTGGCCGTAACGGAATCGAACGCGAAAGACGCGTAACGCGCGTCCAAACTGGTGGGCAGCGTATAACTGCTGTCATCCGCTTGGACGGTCGCCGGGAATTGCGGTCGCCGTAACATCCGGGTCTGGCAGATACCGGCGGTGAGGCCGTCGGAGGCGGTCGTGCGTGCGGTCGCCATGCCGGCCGGGTAGCAGTCCCCGAAAATCAGGGTCTGCGCCGCCGTTGGTATATATGACGACAGCGATAG
>CAMXAS010000043.1 GCA_947179195.1 uncultured Bacteroidales bacterium | reverse complement strand
ACCGCTTACCGCCTGATTGCCAAGGGGGCGACTTTTCAACAAAACGAGCGAAACTATTATAAACGTGACAATTACCATTGAATAGCTTTCAATCGTCCGACGGTACGGCCTGTGTCTTTATTTTTTACCTTTGTACGCTTCATATCATGCCTTGAAATGAAGCGGATACCTTAATTTAAAACTGACTTATGTCTTTCTATCTGTCACCGTCTTTCCTCTCGGCCGACTTTTCGGCCCTGCGGCAGGAAACCGAGATGCTGAACGCGTCTGCGGCCGACTGGTTCCATATCGACATCATGGACGGGCATTTCGTGCCCAACATCACGTTCGGCCCGCCCGTCATGAAGGCCATCAAGAAATACGCGAAGAAGCCGTTGGACGTCCACCTGATGATCGAACAGCCCGAACGCTACCTGTCGGCCTTCGCCGAAGCGGGCGCCGACTATCTGAGCGTCCATGCCGAAGCCAGCACGCACCTGAACCGCACGCTGGCGGAAATCCGGCGGCTCGGCATGAAGGCCGGCGTGGTGCTCAACCCGCACACGCCCGTCTGCATGGTCGAAAACGTGGTGGAATACTGCGACTTACTGCTGCTCATGTCGGTCAACCCCGGCTTCGGCGGTCAGAAATTCATCGAAAACACGTACCGCAAACTGGAACAGGCGGTTCAACTCAAACAACGCTACAACCCCGACCTGATTATCGAAATAGACGGGGGCGTGAACCTCGACAATACGCCCAAGCTGCTTAAAGCGGGCGCCAACGCCCTGGTGGCGGGCGCGGCCATTTTCGCGGCCCCGGACGTGCCCAAGCAGATTGAGGCCATGAAGGCGTTGGGCGACCGAATTTAATGTTTAACGACTTTTAAAACACGGAAATATGCTTAACCTGACTTTTTTCGTCGTCGTCATTCTGACCGCCCTCGCGTTGGTGGCGGCCGGTTGGGGCATCGGCGCGTGGGTGTCCCCGCGCACGTACACCCCCCAAAAGGGCGAAGCCTACGAATGCGGCATCCCCACGCGCGGACGCTCGTGGATGCAGTTCAAGGCCGGTTATTATCTTTTCGCCATTCTGTTCCTGATGTTCGACATCGAGACCGTCTTCCTGTTCCCCTGGGCGGTGGTGGTGCGCGACATGGGCGTGAACGGGCTGCTGAGCGTGCTGTTCTTCCTCGTCATCCTCATCCTGGGGCTGGCCTACGCCTGGCGCAAGGACGCATTGGAATGGAAATAATCATCTGATAACGCTATGAAACACCAAGGCATACAATCCATCGAAGATTCGGCGTTCAAGAACAACGACTATCTGGATACGTTGGACGAGCTCAAGGCGGCCGGCACCCCGGTTTGGCTGGGCTTTTTGGACGACATGATCAACTGGGGACGGGCCAATTCGCTTTGGCCGCTGACGTTCGCCACAAGCTGCTGCGGCATCGAGTTCATGGCCGTGGGCGCCGCCCGCTACGACTTCGCGCGGTTCGGCTTCGAAGTGACGCGCGCCAGTCCGCGTCAGGCCGACGTCATCATCGTGGCCGGTACCATCGTCCACAAGATGGCCCCCGTGCTCAAACGGCTCTACGACCAGATGGCCGACCCCAAATACGTCATCGCGATGGGCAGTTGCGCCATTTCGGGCGGGCCGTTCCGTCATTCCTACCACGTGGTGCAGGGCGTGAACCAAATCATTCCCGTCGATGTCTATGTGCCGGGCTGTCCGCCCCGCCCCGAGGCCCTGCTGTACGGGATGTTCCAACTGCAACGCAAAATCAAGGCGGAGAAGTTCTTCGGCGGCCGCAACCACAAGGAGACCGCCCCGACCGAAGCCGAAAAACTAAATTGGGAGAAACAGAACCATGAATAACCTGTCGGCTTATCTGCAAAACGCCGGATTCGCGTGCGAAACGCTGAACCCGACCCAACAAGTGGAAACTTTAGGCGTAAAGCCGGACGTTTGGCCGGACGTGGCCGCCTTCCTGAAAACCGACGCCAATCTGGCGTTCGACTTTCTGAGTTATATGGTCGGCCTGGACGAGGGCGAAGACGGTCTGAGCGTGCTCTACCGCCTTTATTCCTACCGACACGGCCATACCGTGGTGGTGAAGGTGCGTACCGACCGCGGGACGGCCGCCATCCCTACCGTCAGCCACCTGTGGCAGTCGGCGCTGTTGGAGGAACGCGAGGTGTTCGACTTCTTCGGCATCCGCTTCCTGAACCACCCCGATATGCGGCGGCTCTACCTGCGCAACGACTGGAACGGCCATCCGCTCCGCAAGGACTACGACGCCGACCCGGCGCTGAACCCGGTGCCGACCCAATCCGAAAAACTGACGGACGCCCAGCCGGTCTTCTATACCGACCGCACGACGGGCGCCACGACCGAGGGTAAAAACCGCTTGTTCGAGGAAGAGGAATACGTCGTGAACTTCGGCCCGCAGCACCCGGCCACGCACGGCGTACTGCACTTTCAGGTCTCGCTGGAGGGCGAAATCGTGCGCAAGGTGGATCCGCACTGCGGCTATATCCACCGCGGCATCGAAAAGATGTGCGAAAGCCTGGCCTACCCGCAGACGCTTGCGCTGACCGACCGGCTCGACTACCTCTCGGCCCATCAGAACCGCCACGCGCTCTGCGCCTGCATCGAGGAAGCCCTGGGGCTTGAAATCCCGTTGCGCGCCCAATACATCCGCGCCATCATGGACGAGTTGACGCGTATCCAGTCGCACCTGCTGTTCTATTCGACGTTCTGCATGGATATGGGCGGCCTGACGCCGTTTTTCTACGGCTTCCGCGACCGCGAGAAAATCCTCAACCTGTTCGAAGACACGACGGGCGGCCGGCTCATTCAGAACTACAATATGATAGGCGGCGTGGCCGCCGACCTGCACCCCGACTTCCTGCGCAAGACGGCGGAATTCATCCGCTACCTGCCCACCGTGTTGCCCGAATACCATAAAGTGTTCACCGGCAACGTCATCGTGCAGCAACGGACGAAGGGCATCGGGCTGCTGACCAAGGAGGAAGCGGCCTCTTACGGCATCACGGGCCCGTCGGCACGCGCCTCCGGCCTGTCGTGCGACCTGCGGAAAATCCAGCCCTACGGCGTTTACGACCAATTGGAATTCAACGAGATATTGTACCAAAACGGCGACTGCTTCGACCGCTACTGCGTCCGCATGGACGAAATCCACGAGTCGCTCAAGTTGTTGGACCAATTGCTGACCAAAATCCCGGACGGCGATTACGCCTTGAAGACCAAGCCGTTGATAAAGCTGCCGGAAGGCGACTATTTCAAACTGGTGGAAGCTTCGCGCGGTATGTTCGGCGTGTTCATCGAAAGCCGCGGCGACAAATTCCCCTACCGCGTCAAATTCCGCTCCACGGGCCTGCCGCTCGTGGGCGCCGTGGACCACTTGGCTTCGGGTCACAAAATCGCCGACCTGATTGTCGTGGGCGCGTCGTTGGACTACGTGGTGCCGGATATTGACCGATAAAGACCTGATACAGACAAAGACTTGATAAACCTATGTTTGATTTTGCAAGCGTGACCGGCTGGATAGACCACTTCCTCAGAAGCTATCTGCCCGGCGGATTGAGTTTCTTCATCGAGTGCGTGCTCATCGGCGTGGTCATTTTGGTGGCTTACGCCGTCATCGCCCTCGTGATGATTTTGGCCGAACGCAAGGTGTGCGCGGCCTTCCAGTGCCGTCTGGGGCCCAACCGCGTCGGCCCGTGGGGGCTATGCCAGACCGTGGCCGATATGGTGAAAATCCTGACGAAAGAAATCATGTCCATCGACCATGTGGACCGCTTTCTCTACAACCTCGCGCCCTTTGTCGTCATCATCGCCTCGGTGCTGACGTTCAGCTGCATCCCGTTCGCCAAGGGCCTGCAGGTGTTGGATTTCAACGTGGGCGTGTTCTTCATGATGGCCGTTTCTTCCATCGGCATCGTGGGCATATTGCTGGCCGGTTGGTCGAGCAACAACAAGTTCTCGATGATCGGCGCGATGCGCAGCGGCGCCCAGATGATCAGCTACGAACTCTCCATCGGGCTGAGCCTGCTGACGGTTGTCGTGCTCTCCGGCACGATGCAGCTATCGGAAATCGTGGAGGCGCAGAACGACCTGTGGTTCATCTTCAAAGGCCATATCCCGGCCTTTGTCGCGTTCGTCGTCTATCTGGTGGCCGGCACGGCCGAGACCAACCGCGGCCCGTTCGACCTGCCCGAAGCCGAATCGGAACTGACGGCGGGCTACCACACCGAATATTCGGGTATGCACTTCGGCTTCTACTATGTGGCCGAATTCGTGAACGCCTTTATCGTGGCGGCCTTGGCGGCGACGCTGTTCCTCGGCGGCTGGATGCCGCTCCATATCCCGGGCTGGGACGGCTTCAACGCCGTGATGGACTACATCCCCTCCGTGCTGTGGTTCTTCGGTAAGACCGCCCTGCTGATTTTTGTCCTCATGTGGTTCAAATGGACGTTCCCGCGCCTGCGCATCGACCAGCTGCTGGCGTTGGAATGGCGTTACCTGTTGCCGCTCAACCTCTGCAACCTGCTGATTATGGTGGTGGTCGTGGCCTGCGGCTGGCATTTTTAAACGATGATACGATGAAAGTGTACGATTATTTTCACGATTTCTTCACGGGCTTGCGCTCGCTGCTCATCGGCATGGGCACGACGCTCAAGATTTTTTTCCGCAAGAAGACGACCGACCCTTACCCGGCGCACCGGGAAGAGAACTACGTGTCCCCGCGCTTCCGCGGCCGGCTCAGTATGCCGCTCGACGAGAACGGCAACCACCGCTGCATTGCCTGCGGCCTGTGCCAGATGAATTGTCCGAACGAAACGATTCATATCGAGACGCGCACCGAAACGACGCCCGACGGCAAGCCGAAGAAGGTGCTGGCGCGTTATACCTACGACCTGGGTTGCTGCCTGTTCTGCCAAATCTGCGTGCGGGTGTGCCCGCAACAGGCCATCGCCTTCACGCCGGATTACGAAAACGCCGTCTTTGAACGCGACAAATTAGTCCTGACCTTAAATCCTAATACCTTATAGCCTTATGGAAAACGGTTCGATTGCCTCCACCCTCGTTTTCTTTTTCCTGGCCGCCGTCATGGTCGTCAGCTCGATTCTGGCGGTCACGACGAAGAAAATCCTGCGGGCGGCCACCTACCTGCTGTTCGTCCTCTTCGCCACGGCGGGCCTCTATTTCTATCTGAACTACTCGTTTTTAGGCGCGGTTCAGATGACGGTCTATGCCGGCGGCATCATCGTGCTCTACGTCTTTTCCATCTTCCTCACCAGCACGGATGAAGAAAAGAACCAGCCGATACGGAGCCACCGCCGTTGGCTCGGCTTCATCGCGGCGGCGGCCGGCACATTGCTCTGCGTCTATCTGCTCCAAGCCAGCCCTTGGGGCGAGGTCTATTACCACGCGCCCGAAGAACTGCCGATGAAGGCCATCGGCAACGCCCTGATGAGTGCGGACAAGTTCGGCTATATCCTGCCGTTCGAAGCTTTGAGTATTTTGCTGTTGGCCTGCATTATAGGCGGTATCTTAATCGCCCGCAAACGCCAATAGCCCTAACCTTTAAAAACCGACCGACCATGGCAAACATACCCATGACCTATTACCTGGTTCTCAGCACGATACTGTTTTTCGCCGGCATCTATGGCTTCATCACGCGGCGGAACCTGCTCGCCATGCTGATTTCCATTGAGTTGATTCTGAACGCCACCGATATCAACTTCGCGGTGTTCAACCGCTTCCTGTACCCCGAACACATGGAGGGGCTGTTTTTCGCCCTGTTCTCCATCGCGATTTCGGCAGCGGAAACGGCCATCGCCATTGCGATTATCATCAACATTTACCGCAACCTCAAACATATCGAGGCGCAGAAATTGAACGAACTGAACGATTTAAAATAGACGGAAAGACGCCAAACGGAACTTGTATCAATACTTTAAATGACACAATACAAACATTTGGCGTTAAATTGATTGCAATACAATACTTGAACCAACACTTGAAATAACCTAAGACCATGTTCAACAGTTGTTATACCGCCTTGGTGCCGCTCCTGCCGCTGTTCAGCTTCATCCTGCTGATTGCGTTCGGGCTGCGCCTGCCGGGCAAATGGGCCGGCTACATCGGCAGCGTGCTGACGGGCATCGCCGCGGTGGCGGCCTACTACACGGCCTGGACGTACTTCTCGTTGCCGTTGGAAGCCGACGGCACGCGGCCGGCCGTGGAAATCCTTTCGTGGGAATGGCTGCGGTTCACGCCCCTGCTCGCCATCCGCCTCGGCATTTACGTGGATGCGCTCTCGGCCATGATGTGGGTCGTCATCACGACCGTCTCGCTCATGGTGCATATCTACAGCCTCGGCTACATGGCCGGCGAGAAGGGTTTCGCGCGCTACTTCGCGTTCCTCGGCCTGTTCAGCTTCTCGATGCTGGGGCTCGTGGTGGCGCCCAACATCTTCCAAACCTATATCTTTTGGGAGTTGGTCGGCGTGTCGTCCTACCTGCTCATCGGCTTCTACTATACGAAGCCCGAAGCGGTGTCGGCCTCCAAGAAAGCGTTTATCGTGACGCGCTTCGCCGACCTCGGCTTCCTGATCGGCATCCTGATTCTCTCGTACTTTACGGGAACGTTTGACTTTCAGACCATTTGCGGTAGCGCACAAGACGCGGCCGGCGTGGGCGGCGCGCTGTTCGCGCCCGCCCTGCAAGCCTCATTCTTAGGCTTGTCGGCCCTTTCATGGGCGATGCTGCTGATTTTTATGGGCTGCGCCGGCAAATCCGCGCTGTTCCCGCTGCATATCTGGCTGCCGGACGCCATGGAAGGGCCGACGCCGGTCTCCGCGCTCATCCATGCCGCCACGATGGTCGTGGCCGGCGTGTTCCTCGTGGCGCGCCTGTTCCCCGTCTATGCGCTCATGACGCCGGGCGTGCTGGAGGTCATCGCCTACGTGGCGGCCTTCACCTCGCTCTACGCCGCCGTCGTGGCCTGCGTGCAGACCGACATCAAGCGCGTGCTGGCGTTCTCCACGATTTCGCAAATCGGCTTCATGATGGTGGCCCTGGGCGTTTCCGGCTACGGCGGCCACGCCGGCGAGGGCTACACGGCCTCCCTGTTCCACCTCTTTACGCACGCCTTTTTCAAGGCCCTGCTGTTCCTCTGCGCCGGCGCCATCATCCATACCGTGCACAGCAACGAGATGAAGGCCATGGGCGGCCTGCGCCGCTATATGCCCGTCACGCACCTGTGCTTCCTGGTCGGCTGCCTGGCCATCGCGGGCATCCCGCCCTTCTCGGGCTTCTTCAGCAAGGACGGCATCCTGGCGGCCGCCTTCGCGTTCAACCCCTGTATGGGCATCCTCATGACGGCCATCGCCGGCCTGACGGCCTTCTATATGTTCCGCCTCTACTGCCGCATCTTCCACGGCCCGTACAGCGGCGACACGGCGGCCGCCAAAGCCGAACACGCTGAGGCCGAACACCATACGCCCCACGAAGCGCCCGCCGTCATGACCGCGCCCCTCGTCTTCCTGGCGGTGCTCAGCCTCTTGACGGGTTTCATCCCGTTCGGCGACTTCCTCAGCAGCGACGGCCTCCCGCACGCCTTCCCGCTCCAAACGGCGGTGGCCGTGTGCAGCGTGCTGACCGCCCTCGCCGGCATCGGCATCGCGCTCTACGCCTATGGCCGTGGGCCGCGTCCCGCGTTCCAACGCATGGCGGAGCAGCCCAATGCGTTCCTGCGCGCCGCCAAGAACCGCTTTTACATCGACCGGTTCTACCTGTTCATCACGCACCGGCTCATCTTCCAAGGCATTTCCACGGCCCTGGCCTGGTTCGACCGGCACGTCATCGACGGGGTGGTCTTCGGCTCGGGCAAACTCACCGAAAAAATCGCCCGCAAAATCCGCTTCATACAGTCGGGACAGTTGCAGACCTATGCGCTTATCCTGCTGTTGGGCGTCTTGTGCCTGATAGGGCTTGTTTTATACTTATAGTAGAATTACCATAAACCGAAAACCATGAACTTTCTCTCCTTGTTCGTGCTCATCCCGATGCTGACCGTCGGCCTGTTGTTCTGCCTCAGGAAACCGGCGCATATCCGCCTGCTGTGTGCCGGCGCGGGCATCGCGCTATTGGGGCTGGCCCTGACGCTGTTGGGGCTGTTCATCCAGGCCCGGAACGGCGGCGCGACCGACGCCATGTTGTTCCGCGCCGACCTGTGCTGGTACGCGCCCTGGAACATCCACTACAGCGTGGGCGTGGACGGCATCTCCGTGCTGATGCTGCTCCTGTCGGCCATCATCGTCGTGACCGGCGTATTCGCCTCCTGGCATATCGACCCGATGCCGAAAGAATACTTCCTGTGGTATTTCCTGCTCTCGACGGGCGTGTTCGGCTTCTTTATCTCGATAGACCTGTTCAGTATGTTCATGTTCTACGAAATCGCGCTGATTCCGATGTTCCTGCTGATTGGCATCTGGGGCAGCGGCGAGAAGGAACGCGCGGCCATGAAGCTGACACTCATGCTCATGGGCGGCTCCGCCCTGCTGTTGCTCGGGCTACTCGGCCTCTACTTCTTCCACGGCGCCGATTCGATGAACCTGCTGACGCTCGCCGACCGCGGCATGGCGCTCGACGCCCAACGCCGCTTCTTCCCGTTCGTGTTCATCGGCTTCGGCGTGCTGGGCGCGCTCTTCCCGTTCCACACCTGGTCGCCCGACGGCCACGCCTCGGCCCCGACGGCCGTGTCGATGCTGCACGCCGGCGTGCTTATGAAACTGGGCGGCTACGGCTGTTTCCGCGTGGCCATCACGCTCATGCCCGAAGCGGCCACCG
>CAMXAS010000042.1 GCA_947179195.1 uncultured Bacteroidales bacterium | reverse complement strand
ATATCGGAGTGGTCGCCGAAGATGGAGAGCGCATGGGCGGCAATCGTACGCGCCGTTACATGGAATACGCCGGGCAACAACTCACCCGCGATTTTGTACATATTCGGAATCATCAACAACAAGCCCTGCGAGGCGGTGTAGGTCGTGGTCAACGCACCGGCCTGCAACGAACCGTGTACGGCACCGGCCGCACCCGCTTCGGACTGCATTTCCAACACGCGGACTTTGTCGCCGAACATATTCACACGACCGGCCGCCGCCCAATCGTCGATATGCTCCGCCATGGGCGAAGACGGCGTGATGGGATAGATGGCCGCCACTTCGCTGAACATAGAAGCGACGTGTGCCGCGGCTTCATTCCCGTCACATGTCATGAATTTCTTTTCTTTTGCCATGATTTATTTGTGTTTTATAGTTTATTTCAATTTGGGTTCCAAGGCGGCGAACACGGTCGCGGCCTTTTTATTTTCGTAGAGGATGTCGTGCACCGCTTCCAGTATCGGCATCGCAATCGGCATGGCGCGCTTGATGTCGTGTACGCAACGGCTCGCATAATAGCCCTCGGCCACCATCTTCATTTCCAAAATGGCCGAACGCACGGAATAGCCCTGCCCTATCATGTTGCCGAACGTGCGGTTGCGGCTGAACTGCGAATAGGACGTGACGAGCAAGTCGCCGATATAGGGCGCCGACGCCAGGTTGCGGTGGATGTGATGGACTTCCTTGAGAAAGACGTTCATCTCCTCCACGGCATTGGCCACGAGCACGGCCACGAAATTGTCGCCGTAGCCCAAGCCCTTGGCGATACCGACGGCCAACGCATAGACGTTCTTGATGACGGCCGCGTATTCGATGCCGTAAACGTCGTCGCTCAAACGGACGTGCACGTAACGGCAGGCGAACAGGTCGGCGAAATACTTGGCCGTGGCCTCCTCGACCGAAGCCGCCGTCAGGTACGTCAGCCGGCCCAAGGCCACCTCTTCGGCATGGGACGGCCCGCTGATAACGGCCATGTCGCGCTCGGCGATATGCCAACGGTCGCGCAGGTACTCGCCCACCACCTGGTTGGTCTGCGGAATGATGCCCTTGGTGGCCGAGCAGACTTTCTTGCCCGCCCAGGCCGACTCCGGCAAAGCCTGCAACGTGTCTTCTACAAAGGCCGACGGCACCACGAGCACGACCGCTTCCACGGCCGACACCACGGCCGCGAGGTCGTGGCTCACGTGCAAACGTTCCTTAGGGAACTCCAAGCCGGAGAGATAAAGCGCGTTGACGCCGTTCGTCTCCAGACTCCGCTTGATTTCCGGTTCACGCACCCACCAATGCACCTCCTCCACGTTGTTGAGGAGGATCTTGACGATGGCCGTGGCCCAGGAACCGCTGCCGATAACCGCTACTTTCCGCATTACAGACCCAATACGCATTTACCTTGTTCGTAATAGATATCCTTCGGGATATCGGCCCCCGCGATGCGGTCCAAATCCGCCTGCAGGTCGGCGTTCACGACGCTCTTTTCGGCAATCCAAGCCGTCAGCCCGTCATAGTCGCCCTCGGCCTGCACTTTCAGGATGTCGGCCAAGAGGGAGGCCGTCGCCGCTTTCATTTTCTCCACGTCCACCGTGTAGAGGCCGTCTTCCGAACGCGTGAACACGCCCTTGTCGGCCATATAGTTGAAGCAAAGCATATTGGCCTTGCCGTGCGCACTGGCGGCGCCGAAACGCACCGAACGGAAGATGCCCGCGAAGAACGTGATGTAGTTCTGTTCCACCGCGCCTTCGTCCAGTTCGCCCATTTCATGCAGACGGTCCACGAGGTACAGGCCCATGATGTCGGCCTTGGCTTCCTCTATCGTGGCGTAGGCTTCTTTCAAGGCCTGGCGTACCGTGCCCTTGCCGTTAATCGTGTTCTTGACACCCATGCCGTGCGCCACTTCGTGGAACGTCACGTTTTCGAAGAACGAATTGAACGCCACCTTTTCTTTCTGTTCAGGCGTCATCACGACTTCGGCAATCGGCATCATGATGCGGTCGAACTTGGCCTTCATCGCGTTCTTAAGTTGCAGTTTGCGCGTGCCCTTCTGAATGTGGACGCGTTCGTCGTTGGGCAGGTTGATGGCGATGGTCTTGCCGCCGGCATTGCAGTCGCCGCGGTACAGCACGGCGTCGTAAACGTTCATGTCCGATTCCAGCCCCGGCGTCTCCGCCTTGTATTTGTCTTCCACCGGCAGGCTCTTCTGCAGGTCGGGCAACAGCGCGGCGAACTTGTCCAGTTTCGCGCTCCAGTCGGCGTCCTTAATCAGCAGGAAGGATTCGTGCGCGTTCTTGTAGCCGAACAGCGCGTCTTCGTAGTTTTCAATCGGGCCTACGACGAAATCGAACTTATAGTCCTTGACGTCCATCCAAGCCATGTCGCTTTCGAAATAGTCGTCGGTGCGGAGCGCCTTGGCCCGCAGGTTCAGATAATTCTTGAAGCCTTCGTGGTCGCAGAGCGCGGCGGCTTTTTCCAACAGGCCGGCCGCCTTTTCGATTTGTTCGGCAAAGGCCTCGTGGTAGTATTTGACCACCAGGTTGCCGTTTTCATCGCGGCGCAAGACCGTATAGCCCGACGTCTTGGCGACATCGTCCAAGGCCTCGAACTCCGCCTTCGTCATGTCGGTCGGATAGAAACCCGCGCCGGCCGGCTTGGCGCCCACGCCTTCGATAAACGGCGCGTTATCGTCCAGACGGCTCCACGGGCCATAGTTGATGTCGGCGAAAAGACGCAGCGTATCGTTGTCGATGGCGGCTAAGAACGCGTCCTTGTCGGGGCCGTAGGCTTCGAGCCAAAACAGCTCGTCCATGATTTCGGCCGCGTCGCACAGATAGGTCAGCATCTGCTTCTCGTCGGCCGTCAGCCCGCTCAAATCGGCCGTCAACGGCACCTTGGCGAAACCCATAACGACATCCGGCTGCGCTTTCTTCTTGGAACAGCAACCGGAGAACATAAACAGGGCGCACAGGCCCGTCAAAAACCACATCTTTTTCATGCTCGTATGATTTTGTATTGATGGCAAACTTAAATAAACTGACAAAGATAGTAAAAAAAATCCTATTGCACCATGAGATTGCAGCCGCGGATGTCGCTACCGTCGAAGCGGCCCAATACCGTAAACCGTCCGTCGGGCCATTGCCGCCCCAAATCCTGCGTAGAGATGAACGGACAGCTGTAGAGATTGGCCAAATCGATGACGTCGATTCCGCCGCTTTCGCCCGCGCCCGCCGCCCGCAACGGGTCATAGACCGACCGCAGCCGCACGCGCATCCAGGGCGGGCAGACGAAACGGCCGTCTTCGTGCAGGTAGGCCTGCGAAAACAGCTCGCACATCCCGTATTCGGAATAGATATGCGGCAGGCCGAACGAGCGGCGGAGCACCGTATGCAGCTCGTCGCGCACGATTTCCTTGCGGCGACCCTTCATGCCGCCCGTCTCCATGACGCGGACGTGCCTGAGTGGGAAGCCCGGCCAGCCCTTTTCGGCCAATTCCAAGAGCGCGAACGTGACGCCCAGCAGCAGCACCTGCCGCCCCTCCGCCTCCGTTTGCCGCAACACTTCGGCCAAAGCGTCGGTCTCGTTCAGGTAGAAGCCGTGGTAGGGCGACGGGCTGAAATCCATAAGCGTGCGCACCATGTGCACGAGCGAGGAATGCCGTTGTTCCAAATAGTTGGGCAACAGGGCCAAAAACGTATAGTCCGACACGGGGCCGAATGCATATTCAAAGCCGTGCACGCAACTTTCTTCATACAGTTGCGGTTCCACGAGCCAATGCTTGGACGTAGCGCCACCCGTTCCGGAACTCTCGAAATAAGCGGTCGGCTCATAGCCGTCCAACAACACGCGGTGGCTCTTGAACAACTCGATGGGCAGGAACGGAATCATGCGTTCATCGGTGACGTCCTCCTCCCGCAAGGTCGGGAACACGCGCGTCACATAGTCGCGGTAAACCGGATTGTGACGGAAGTGCAAGCGGAACATCTCCACCGCCAGGGCCGTGAAATCCGCCTCCGTCCGTAACGCCCACAGACGCGCCGCATGGGATTGCCACTTGTTTGTATGCGCCATTTTTTGTAATTTTACGGGTTATTTACTTATACGACCGACACCTGCGGTCCCGTTTTACGCATGCCAAAAGTACGATTTTTCCGCTTTATATGCACCGGCCGGTTTTCCACCGCCCTTGGCCTGATGGCCGTACTTTGCGGTATGGCCGGCTGTTTGGCGGGCTGCGTCAAGCCGAAAGAATTTTCCGAAATCCCGTATCTCGAATACCGTTCCGCCACCATATCGGGCTACATCGACCCCACCGGCGACACGGTGCCCCTGCTCGACCTCACGTTTTATTTCCAGGACGGGGACGGCGACATCGGCACGGACGGCGACGAGACCGTTCTGTTCTTCGCGTTGCAGGAAAAGCTGAACGACAGCCTTTACGAGCAGGTCTATGCCGTGGATGACCAAGGCGAACGCTTTGCCATCGAATACCGGTATATGCTGCATCCGATAGAACCCGTAACGGCCAACGGGGCCGTCTATGGCACGATGACGTGGCGCATGGAGGAATTTTCAGACATCGCGCGCGAATTTAACGGCCATACCATCCGGTTCGCCATTTGGCTCTTTGACCGGAAACAACAAAAAAGCAACGTGATTCATTCCGAAGACATCCGCCTATCGGACTACCAGTTTTAGCCATGCCGAACCGAGCCAGCATATACGCAGAACGCAGCCGCATCGTCATCCTGATTTTCATCGGGGTCTTCTTCGTATTTTGGATCCGGTTGTTCTACCTGCAGATTTTAGATTCCACCTATAAGACCGACGCCGAAAACAACGCGTTCCGCAAGAAAACGCAGTATGCGGGGCGCGGCCTGATTTACGACCGCAACGGCGAACTGCTCGTTTACAACGAAGCCGTCTATGACCTGATGATTATCCCGATTCAGGCCGCCAACACCGACTGGGCGCATTTGGCCGAACTCATCGAGATAGACGAAGCGGGCGCGGTACAGCGTTACAAGAAAGCGCGCGCCTATTCGCGCTACGCCCCCTCGGTGTTCGAGAAGCAGCTTTCCAAAGAGACCTACGGCCGTTTGCAGGAGCACCTTTATATGTTTCCGGGCTTCTACGTGCATTCGCGCACGCTGCGCCGCTATCCGCACGCCGTGGCCGCGCACGTGCTGGGCGACGTGGGGGAAATCAGCGAGGACGAACTGCTGAGGCTCGAACCCGAAGGCTACAAGTCGGGCGACTACATCGGCAAGAGCGGCTTGGAGAAATATTACGAAAACGACCTCAAGGGACAGAAGGGCGTCAAGATGATTATGGTGGACGTGCTGAACCGCGAGAAAGGCAGTTATAAGGACGGCGCGTTCGACTCGGCGGCCATCGCCGGCGAAAACCTCTATACGTCTTTGCACCTCGGCTTGCAGGCCTACGCCGAACGGCTGATGAAAGGCCGCCGCGGCAGCGTCGTGGCCATAGAGCCCAAGACCGGCGAGATTTTGGCCTTGGTTTCGTCGCCGGGCTACGACCCCAACCTGCTCGTGGGGCGCAAGCGCAGTCAGAACTATCAAGTGTTGCTCAACGATACGGTCAAGCCCCTGTTCGACCGCGCGCTCATGGCGTTCTACCCGCCGGGCTCCATTTTCAAGATTCCGCAGGCGCTCATCGCGTTGCAGGAAGGCGTCATCAAGCCCTATACGGGCTTTGTCTGCGACCGCAGCCTTTTGGGCTGCCACAACCACCCTTCCGCCACCTCGGTGCCGGAGGGCTTGAAGATGTCGTGCAACCCCTATTTCTATCAGGTGTTCAAACGCGTGCTGATGCAGGGCCGCAGCGACAACCGCTTTGTGGATAGCCGCCTGGGCTTGGATGCCTGGTGCGAATATATGAGCCGTTTCGGGTTCGGACAGAAGTTGGACATCGACCTGCCCAACGTCAAGACGGGCTTTATCCCGAACTCGGCGTTCTACGACCGCATCTACGGCCACAACCAATGGGCGTTCAGCACGATTTACTCGCTCAGCATCGGGCAGGGCGAAGTGGGCTTGATTCCGTTGCAGATGGCCAACTTGGCCGCCACGGTAGCCAACCGGGGGTATTACATCACGCCGCATATCGTCAAGACCATCGGCGAGGCGCGGCGCGTGCCGGGACGCGATACCACGCGGCATGAAACCGGCATCGACGCCGATTTCTTCGAGGTGGTCATACGCGGTATGTACGGCGCCGTCCATGAGGAAGGCGGTACGGCGCGCCGCGCCCGGATTCCGCACATCGCCGTCTGCGGCAAGACCGGTACGTCCGAGAACCCGCACGGCAAAGACCACGCCGTCTTCATCGCATTCGCCCCTATGGACGACCCGCAAATCGCCATCTCGGTCTTTATCGAGAACCACGGCTTTGGCGGCACGTGGGCCGCGCCGCTCGGCAGCCTGCTGATTGAGAAATACCTGACCGACACGGTTACACGGCCCGAATTGGAACGTATGCTCGACGACGCGCTCAAGCCGGTCGTCGCCAAACCCAAGGCGGCGGAACGTCCGCAAACACGTGAGCCGTTGATGGCGCCCCTGCCGCAGATGATGCCGCAACCCGGTGGCGCCGCGCCGCTCGGGATGCCCGCTGTCACGCCCGCGCCCAACGTGCCGCAACCGCAACCCTTATCCCCCACACCGACCACCGAACCATGAACGAACAACGCAAAATCTGGCGCAATATCGACCTCCCGCTCGTGCTCGCCTATCTCGTATTGGTGATTATGGGCTGGTGCAACATCTATTCCGCCGTCTTCGACCCCGAAATAGGCCCGACCTTCACGTTCGACACCCGCTACGGCCGACAGCTCATCTACATCGGCTTCGCCCTCGTCATCGCGTTCTTCGTGCTTTATACGAACCTGAAGATATGGACGCAGTTCGCTTACCTTTACTATGCCGTCAGCATCCTGCTCCTGATTGCCGTATTGGTCATCGGCACCGAGATTTCGGGCGCCAAAGCCTGGATTAAAATCGGGCCGATGTCGATACAGCCCGCCGAGTTCGCCAAATTCGCCACCTGTCTGGCCTTTGCCAAATACGCGAGCCGTCCCGACCTGAATATGCGGTTGGTCCGCAACCAAATCGTGGCCTCGCTGTGGTTCCTGCTTTCCATCGGCCTGATTTTGCTGGAACCGGACGCCGGCTCCGCCCTCGTGTTCACGGCTTTCATCTTCGTGCTCTACCGCGAGGGGATGTCCGGCAACGTACTGATTACGGGCGTTGTGGCCATCCTCCTGTTTATCCTCGCGCTGCTTATCAACCAATATGTCTTGATGGGCTTGGTGGCCATCGCGTGCGGCCTGCTCGTCGTCATCAACAAAAAGTCGTTCAAAAACATCGCGATGGCCATCGCCATCTTCCTGACCTGTTGCGTGTTCATCCGCGGCGTGGACTATGCGTTCAACCATTTGAGCGACCACCAACGTTCGCGTATCAATGTGTTGTTGGGTATCGATTCCGACCTGAAAGGCGCCGGCTATAACGTAAACCAGTCTAAAATCGCCATCGGTTCCGGCGGCTTCTTCGGAAAGGGGTTTCTGGACGGTACGCAGACCAAATTCAATTTCGTGCCCGAACAAAGCACGGACTTTATTTTCTGTACGATCGGGGAAGAATGGGGTTGGTTCGGTTCGACCGTCCTGCTCGGATTGTTCCTGTTCGTGCTGATTCGAATCATCCTATTGGCCGAGAAACAGAAAAATGACTTCGGACGCATATACGGATACGGCGTAGCCTGTATCTTCTTCATCCATATCTTCGTGAACATCGGCATGACGATAGGATTGTTACCCGTCATCGGGATTCCGTTGCCGTTCTTCAGCTACGGCGGGTCTTCGCTCTGGACGTTCACGCTGCTGCTGTTCGTCTTCATCAAGATGGACATCCAGCGGCACGCTTCGGTATAACGCGCTGCGCGGAAAAGACTATTCGATACGCCAAATGTCCTCGATGCGCCAGTCGGCCTCCACGCGCAACGTCTTGTGATAATACCAGTGTTCTTCCGGCTGACGGCGCGCCACGTAGTCGCCCTCGTCCCAATGGCCGTTGTCGTTGTCGTCCTTGAACAGACGGAACGTATATTGCGCCGGCTTCAACGATAGGAATTCCACCATGCCCGTATCGGTCAGCCGAACCTCCTGCATGAGTTTATCGCCCTGCATCAGTTGCAGCACATAGACCGCGCCCGTTTGGAGCCCCTGCACGTCCAAGGCCAAATCGCCGCCCTCCTCCGGCGCGACGACCTGCCAGCCCAAGACGGCCGTATCGTTGGGTCGCCCGAAAAAGTCGAAAACGGCGCTATCCGGCATAAAGAGCGCATAGCGACCGCCTTCTTCCCATTCGGTCTGCACCGCCCACGTCCAAGCATCGAGGGGGCTGAGCTCAAACGGCTGCACCAACGTATCGGTAAAAACCCGAACCGTATCGACGAGACGGAAAGCCGCCGTATCGACCGCCTCGGCCAATAGGGTATCGCGTTGCAGCCAAACCGTATCGCGGACGGCGCGTTCCGCCGGAACGAACCGCCATACCGCCATCCGCTCCGTATCAATACGGTCTATCGGGAACGAAGCCTGCACCTTCAACGTGTCGGACAACAGGAGTTTGGTGGCTGTCGCCTTTATCTGCAAGCCCGCCGTATCGGTCTTGGAACGGATGGCATCAGCCATATATACAGATGTCGTATCCGTATGGCCGCTCACGGTCATTATAAGGTCGCAGTCTTTCAGCGTATGGTTCGGGAAATGCACGACCGCCGAACGCCGGTCGGCGGCCCATTGCCAAAACAACGGCATCG
>CAMXAS010000041.1 GCA_947179195.1 uncultured Bacteroidales bacterium | reverse complement strand
TCCCTGTTTTTGGAGGGCATCCGCTGGCAGTTGGCGGAGCGGCCGCAGGAAGCCTTGGCCGCTTACGAAGCCGCGTTGGAGCGGCGTGCCGACCATGCCGCGGCCTGTTACGCCATCGCCTCCATCAAGGCCGGGCAGCAGAAGTGGTCGGAAGCCATCGCCTACGGCGAGAAAGCCGCGCGTCTGGAGCCCGACAACCTTTGGTATAAGGTGCTGTTGGCGCAGGTCTATCGCTTGACGATGCAGTATCCCAAGGCCGTGGAAGTCCTGGGGCAGTTGCGGGCGATGGATTCCACGGAATTGGACTACGCCTACCAGCAGTCGGACCTGTATTTGGCGCAGGGCGACGTGGCCTCGGCCGTGCGGGTCTATGACGAGTTGGAACGGATGTTCGAACCCTGCGACGAATGGAGTATGCAGAAATACAAACTCCTGATGAGTGTCGGGCGCGTGGAGGCCGCGCGGGCGGAGATAGAGAAAATCAGCGCCTATGTGCCGGGAGAGCCCAAATACTACGAGATTCTGGCGCAGATGAGCAGCAAGGCCGGCGATTACGCCAAGGCCTACCAATATTATCAGAAAATCCTGGCCTTGAAGCCGGATGATGTATATACTTATGCCTCTTTGGCCGATTATTACCGTAAGACGGGGGCTGAGGAAAAGGCGTTGGAGGCCTTGATGCGGGCCGTGACCTTGCCGGGCTTGGACGACGACACGCGCCTGACGCTGGTGTCCACGTTTTTCAGCGACCGTCAGGACGGCGAACCATCCCGGCGCGAGGAAGCGCTCTATGTCGGCCTGTTGGATACGCTCCTGCGGATGTATCCGACGAACGCGCGCCTGTATTTCGTCAGGGGGCTGTACGATTGGCATCAGGATAAACAGACTTCGGCTTTGGCTTATTTGGAGCGGAGTCTGGAACTCGACCCGAAGGCCTACAATACCTATACGCTGTTGCTGTATGTGTTGCAGGCCGTGCCGGATTGGGAAAAAATCGCCTATTACGGCGAATCGGCCTTGCGGCTGTTTCCGGAAAGCACGGTTTTCTATGTCTATCTGACAGTGGCCTATTACAATCTCGACGGCTGCGGTAAATGCCTCGCCTATGGCGAACAGGCCTTGAAGCGGTTGCCGTATGTGGCGGGCCCCGACCACGCGCAGTGGGGGCAGCTGTTGTACGGTTGCGTCGGCGACTGCTATTTCCGCGAGGGCCGTTACGACGACTATATGCGGGTGATGGACGAGGCCTTGCGGACGTTTCCGGACGACGTCTATCTGAAAAACAATTACGCCTACCAGTTGAGCCTGCTGAACACACGATTGGACGAGGCGACGCGCTGGGCGCAGCAGGCCTGCCGGCTGATGCCGGGACAGTACAGTTTTTGGGACACTTACGCCTGGACGCTGTTTCGGGCGGGCGAGTACGGCAACGCCTATGCGGCCATCCGCAATGCCTTGCGGCGGGGCGGCGCCAAGGAGGCCGTGGTGTGGGAACACGCGGGCGATATCTTCTTTCATCTGAACAAGACGGATAAGGCCGTGGAGGCTTGGCGCAAGGCCTTGGAACTGGCCGGCCCCGCGATGGATACCGGCTTGTTGCAACGTAAAATAGAAAGTCGGCGATGGATGGAGTAAGCGTTAGAAGGGCGGGCTACCTGTTGGCGGTTATCCTCGTGGCGTGTGTCGCCACCGGTTGCCGGCACCATGACCGGGACGGCAAAAAGGACCACGGGGCGCATGAACCGGTGGACGTATGCCATACGGCCGAGGGCGACAGCCTTTGGCGGGAAGTGGGGGCGGCGCAGATACCGCCGTCCACGTTTTCGGCGGCCTATCAGTTGACGTTCTCCAATGTGGCGGCGGACAAGGGCGAAAGCGGCGGCAAGGGGATGCGGGTCAGCGGACAGTTGCGGCGCTCGGCCGACAGCGTGTTGTGGATGACGGCCGGTATGTTCGGCATGGAGGCGTTCCGCGCCTGGATGAAGCGGGACAGCCTTTGGGTCATGAATAAAATGGAGGGCGCGGTGGATGTGTACGCCCTGTCGGCATGGCGTGCGCAATGGCCGTTCCTGACCTTGGCCGAACGGACGGAACAGCCGTTCGTGACGGCCGTATTGTTGGGCGTGATACCGGAAGCCTTGTTGCAGGCGGAAGTGGTCTATATGGAGCGGCGGCCGGCCGCCGGAGGCGGCGCGGAAGTCCTGCGTTTCGGACTTCTGCCGGCGGCGGGGCTGAACCCGGCGGGGCTCGTGGTCTGCGATGTGGCCGTGGCCGACTTTCGGCTTTTGGACTTGTATTGGCTTACGCCGGAGACCTTGTCCCCGATGCAACTCCTGCCCGTCATGGGGGCGGCTTTGCCCGCCGCCGCGGCCGCCGCTTTGGATAAGGCCGCCTTGCGCCTGTCGTATCCGACGGCGGACAGCCGTCAGTTGACTTGGCGGCAGGCGGACGGTTCGGGCGTCAACATCCAGTTGACTTACAGTAAACGGAAAGTGAATGAACCGGTTGAGGTCTCTACCGACCTGCCGAAAAAATACAAGGTGCGTTATGTGGAATAAACCCCTGATATGGCTTGTGACGGTCTGCCTGCTCTCGGGCGGCTTCAGCGGCTTGTCGGCCCAGGATAAGAAGACGTTGGAGGCCAACAAGAAGAAAGTGGAGCAGGAAATCGCCCAAACGTCCAAACTGTTGGAACAGACGCGCAAGAACAAGCGCAATTCGTTGGCGGAACTGGAACTGCTGAACAAGAACATCAGTATGCGTACCAAGCTCATCAGCGGCTTGAACAAAGAAGTGAGCCTGACGGATCAGCGCATCAACAAACTGACCTCCGACATCAGCCGTCATACGCGCGACATCGAGAATCTGAAAAAGGAATACGCCGCCATGTTGCAGTCGTCGTATCTGCATCGGAGCCAATACGACAAATGGATGTTCATCCTGGCCTCGTCCGATTTCAACCAGGCGTTCCGTCGCTTGCAGTATATCAAGCAATACGGCGACCACCAACGGCTCACCGTGGCGCAGATAGAGGCCAAGCAGGCCGCGCTGGAAGAGAAGCGGGCCGAACTCACGGCGCAGCGCACGGAGAAAAAGCAGTTGTTGGACAAGCAGGAAAAGGAAAAAGGCAAGTTACAGAAAGAAAAGACGGCGCAGAACAAGCTCGTCAACACGCTCAAGAAAAAGGAGAACCAGTTGGCCGCCCAACTCAAGGCCAAGCAGAAGAAGCGCAACGAACTCAATGCGCAGATTCAAAAAATCATCCAGGAGGAAATCCGCAAGTCGAACGAGGCGGCGCAGAAAAAGGCGGCGGCTTCGGGGCAGACGGCCACGACCTCCTCGGCCGCCTATGCGCTGACGCCGGCCGAAAAGGCGCTTTCGGCCGATTTCGAAAGCAACAAGGGCAAACTGCCGTGGCCGACCGCCAAGGGCAGCATCTCCAGCTCGTTCGGCACCCATCCGCATCCCGTTGTCAAGAGCGTGACGGTGACGAACAACGGCATCGACATCATCACCGAAGCCCGTTCGGCGGTCCGTGCCGTCTTCAACGGCGAAGTGAGCAACGTGGGCACGATTTACGGACTCAAGTTCATCATGATACGGCATGGCGCCTATACGACGGTCTATTCCAACCTCGACCAGGTATCGGTCAAGAAAGGCGACAAGGTGACGACCAAGCAGACGATAGGCCGCGTGGCGACCAACCAGGAGGAGGGCAAGACGGAATTGCAGTTCCAGGTATGGAAAGGCGTGACGAAATTGGATCCGGCCCTGTGGTTGGCACGATAGGGGAAAAAAGTGTAAATTTGCAACATAAATAAACGTACAGGCGATGAACAGCGCAAAAAGGCCGATGGTTCGGCTCATGGCAGGCATTTTATTTTTAACAACCGTTATAACTATGGCACAGGCACAGACCAAGGTGCGGATTGAGACACCTTACGGCGACATGGTCGTGAAACTTTACGATGAAACGCCCAAACACCGCGATAACTTCATCAAGCTCGTGAAAGAGGGCTTTTATGACAACCTGTTGTTTCATCGCGTGATAGAGAACTTTATGATTCAGGGCGGTGACCCGGATTCCAAGGGCGCGCCGGCCGGCAAGATGCTGGGCGTGGGCGACGTGGGCTATACGGTGCCGGCCGAATTCGTCAAGGGGCTGTACCACAAGAAAGGCGCGCTGTCGGCGGCCCGTCAGGGCGATGCCGTGAACCCGACCAAGGCCTCTTCGGGCTGTCAGTTCTATATCGTGCAGGGACAGGTCTATCCGCAGGAGATGTTCGCGATGTTCGAGAGCCGCGGCCTGAAGCTGAACGACGAACAGAAGCAATTGTACAGTACCGTGGGCGGTACGCCGCATCTGGACGGCGACTATACGGTGTTCGGCGAGGTCATCGAAGGCCTGGACGTCATCGATAAAATCGCGGCCGTGCAGACCGACCGCGCCGACCGTCCCGTAGAGGATGTATGGATGAAGATGCGCATCGAAAAATAGTTGGAAAAGCATGAAAGAGAAGATACAGGCTTTGTTGGAAGAAGCCGAAACCATTAAACTCACGACCGCCGAGGCCATCGAGCGGTACCGTATCCGTCTTTTGGGCAAGAAGGGCGAACTCAACGACTTGTTCGAGGCGTTCAAACAGTTGGAACCCTCTTTGAAGAAAGAGATGGGCGCGGCGCTGAACCGGCTTAAAACGGCGGCGCAGGCGGCGGTGGATCAGGCCAAGGCCGCCGTCGAACAGCAGGGCGGCGCCTCCAAGGAGACGCCCGATATGACCCGGCCCGTGGAGACGGACTTGGGACATCGGCATCCGTTGTCGCTCATGCGCGAGGAAATCATCGACATCTTCGGCAAAATCGGCTTTGTCGTATGGGACGGCCCTGAAATCGAAGACGACTGGCATCTGTTCTCGGCCCTGAATTTCCCGCCCGAACACCCGGCCCGCGATATGCAGGACACGTTCTTCGTGGAGAAGCGCGGCGGCACGGACGACGTGGCGTTGCGGACGCATACGTCCTCGGTGCAGATTCGGATGATGGAGAGCCAGAAACCGCCGATTAGGGCGATTTTCCCGGGCCGCGTCTATCGCAACGAAGCCATTTCGGCGCGGGCGCATTGTTTCTTCCACCAGGTGGAAGGCCTGTATATCGACAAAAACGTCTCGTTCGCCGACCTGCGCAGCACCTTGCTCCATTTCGCCAAGGAGATGTTCGGCGCGGACACGCGGATCCGTCTGCGTCCGTCCTACTTCCCGTTTACGGAGCCTTCGGCCGAGATGGATATCGCCTGTACGATTTGCGGCGGCGAAGGCTGCCATCTATGCAAGCATACGGGTTGGGTCGAAATCCTGGGCTGCGGCATGGTGGACCCCGCCGTGTTGGAGAACTGCGGCATCGACAGCACCGTATATAGCGGTTATGCGTTCGGCATGGGCGTGGAACGTATGGCCAACCTTAAATACCGCGTCAACGACCTGCGGTTGTTCTCCGAAAACGACCGACGTTTCCTGTCTCAGTTTTAATTTTTGAGCAGCGGTCATAAAAAAAGCGCCGTTCCATTGCGGAACGGCGCTTTTCTTTTATCGGTTCGGCGCGTGTCTTACGGTCTTACGATAAAACTGCCGCGGCCTATTTCCTTGCCGTCCATATAGACCGTCACGTCGTATTTACCGTCCATGGCCGGCGATTTCTTGTCGGTCTTGTCCCAGAACATATGCACCGACATGGCTTCGCCTTCGTAGTCGATGGTTTCCTTAATCGAATACTGCAACTTCTGACCGTCGTCCGTCGTAAACGTATAGGCGTCGTTCGTCGCGTCTTTCGTCAACACCACGCCGTCGGGCCGCATGACCCGCGCGTAGATTTGGCGTTCGCCCCGTTTGGCCAGGTCGTTTTCGCTCAGCGTGAACGAAATCGAGATGCGGCTCAGGCGGATGGCCTTGTCGGTCGGCACCTCGCGCCCGTCGGCCCGCAACCGCGCCGTACCCACTTCCAAATTGTAGGCTTTGAGCGTGGCGGCCACTTCCACCTGTTGCGACAGGGCTTGTTTCTCTTGCGTCAGCGCCGTGTTCTTCTGACGTTCCGCCGCGATTTCCTCCTTGATTTGGACGTTTTCGGCCGTCAGCGTCTGGTTCTCCACCACGAGCGAGTCGATGCGGTGCACGTAGTCCTGCGTGATTTTGCGGAGCAGTTCCAGTTTGCGCTTGATTTTGTTATAGTCGGCCTGCGAGGCGATGAGTTTCTGAATCTCTTTCGCGTTGGCCATGATGATGCTGTCCTTATCGATGAGCTGGGCGGAGAGGTCCTGATTCTCGACCTTGACGCTCGTATAGTCGTCCATCAACTGGTCCAGTTCGCCTTTGAGCTGGACGCCTTGTTTGAAACTCTGTTGCTTCTGATACAGCGCGTAACCCATGCCGCCGCCCATGCAGAGCAACAGGAGTATCAGCAACCAAATCGTGGTTCTAAGCCGTTTGACCGTCCGGTCGGTTTGTGTTTCCCAGGCCATGTTGTATTGTTTTTGCGTTTTTTAAGAAAAAAAAGTAAAGCAACTGCAAAAATAACAATAAATTTGGCAAAAACATACGGATGACACCTATGAAAACGATATTTCTATCCTATTGGCGGGCTTTCGTCGATTTCCTGTACCCGCCGGTCTGCAAGGCCTGCGGCCGGCCGTTGGCGGCGGGGGAGCGCACGTTGTGCACCGATTGCCGCGTGCATCTGCCCTATACGCATTACGAGGATTGGGACGGCAACCCGACGGCGCGGGCGTTCTACGGACGGGTGCCGTTGCAGCGGGCGGCCTCGGTGCTGTTCTTTACCGCCGACGGCCGTGTGCAATCCCTGCTCCATGCGCTCAAATACAAGCATCAGTCCGAGTTGGGCTTGTATATAGGGGCGTTGATGGGGCGGCGTCTCGGCCGCTCGCCGCTGTATGCGGGCGTGGACTATATCGTGCCCGTGCCCTTGCATCCGGCCAAGCTGAAAAAACGCGGCTACAACCAGGCGGCCTTGTTGGGGCAGGGCATGGCTTCCGCCTGGCCGACGGGCGGGGGCGGCCACGGCGCGCCCGCTCCCAAGCCGGAGTTGCTGACGGATTTACTGCTTAAACGGCGGTTCAACGAGAGTCAGACGCGCAAGAACCGTGCGGAACGCTGGGACAACGTGCAGGCCGTCTATGAACTGAACGCCGACGCGGGCTTGCGTTCGCGCGTGGCCGGCAAGCACCTCCTGCTGGTGGACGATGTGATGACCACAGGGGCGACGTTGGAGAGCGCGGCCTCCGCCTTGCTCGAAGGCTTGCCGGACGTGCGGCTGAGTGTCGTCACGGCGGCCACGCCGGCTTAGGCCAGACGGAACGCGTCGATGATATGGTCGGTCACTTCGATGTGGCCGTCGGGCGCTTTCTGCACGCAGATGATGTCGAAGCGGGCTTCGAGCGGGTTTTTCGTCCGCAGGATATAGGTGTTGGCGGCGCGGCGCAGATGGTGCTGTTTGAGGCGGTGTACGGCGTCTTGCGGCAGGACGAGGCAGTTCTTGGCCCGCGTCTTGACTTCCACGAACACCAAGCGGTTGTCGCCTTGGGCGATGAGGTCTATTTCCTTATGCCCCGCGCGGTAGTTGGCGGAAAGAATCGTGTAGCCGCGCGCTTCGAGATAGGCTTTGGCCGCTTGTTCGCCGCGTCGCCCCGTCAGATAGGATTCCGGGAGTTGTTTTCCGTCTGGCGCCGTTTTCATGATTGAGCGGTTTGCCGTAAGTGTTCCACGAATTGACGGATAACCGGGAAAATCCGCTCGAACGGCACGTCCATGCAGGCCGTTTCCAGCGGGCAGAAGCCGTCGCCGCGCCGGTTGACGATATGCGGCACCTGTTGGCCGCAGGCGGTGGGGATGTTACCCGCTTTCAGCAGTTCCGCCGCCGGCTCGCTCAGCACGTCGGCATAGACCCGGTGGATGCCGCCGAGCCGCATGAGGGCGGCCGCGCCTTTGCCCACCACCTTGTCGGCGATGTCCGCGCCTTGCAGAAACGCCGGTTCATTCAGATACAGGTCGTAGAGGTCGGCCACGCCGCGTTGGCGGAACGTCCGGACTTCCGCCCCGTTCCGTATCACGCAGGAGCACCCCTCCGCATGAAGTATGTCAATCAAAGTCTGCATAGTGATGACGTTATTTTGTCAGTCGAACTTGTTTTTCCAAGGCTTGCTTGATGAAGGCGTTGATGGAAATGCCCCTCCGTTTGGCCAAAAGGGCGATGCGGCTGTGGATTTCGGGCGAAATCCGTATGTTCAGCGAACCGGAATAATGTTTTTGCGGGTCGATGTTTTCGTTGGCGCAATAGGTCAGATAGTCGTCCACCGCCTCGTGAAACGACTGTTTCAACTCTTTCACGCTGTCGCCTTCAAAGTTGACCAACTGTTTGATGCCTTCGATTTTACCGAAAAACACCCCGTCTTTCTCGCTGAAGGCAACCGACCCCATAAATCCCTTATAGTGAAGTAGGTTATTCATAATCTATTATGTCGTTTTTCCGTAAGTAATCCAATATCTGTTTTAAGGCATACCATTTGACGATATGCCCGGGATGCGGTTTGTGCAGCATGATGAGCAAGCCGTCATACCGTCTGAACAGAACTCTGGAACCGGAGGTTTTGCCCTTGTTGTCCTGCTCAAATCCCAAATATACCAACAAACTGGTCAGTTCATCAAATGTAAAGTCCTTTGGCAACCGTTTAAAGCGGTCGATTAGTTTCTCCTTTTGTCCCATATCAAATGGATTTGCAAATGTAACTATTTTTTAGTTGCAAAACGAGGCCGTTCTATTTTTGGTCGTTTATCAATATACGTTTGACTTCGATTTTTAACGAAAAAAAGTTCAGTACCCCGCGCGGGTAGGGGCTTTGCGATGCTGCGCGTCGCCTCAGTTGTTACCTTTTCTTTCACCGCAAAGAAAAGGTAACGCCAAAAGAAGTTCCCGCTTGCGTATTGTTGCCCTATGTCATTACAAGTCGCTCGCTGTGAAAAAGAACTCGGCCA
>CAMXAS010000040.1 GCA_947179195.1 uncultured Bacteroidales bacterium | reverse complement strand
CATACGGTTCACCCCCTCGTGTTGATGAAAGGGCAAAGGTACGAAATTCTTGTTAATTAGTGTCAATCTTGTTAATTAGCGTAAAAATGTGTAAATTTACCCGTTTTTGGAGAGCCGGCATCTATGCGAATCAAGCGCAAGATGTTGGCAATCTGTTATTTGTATTAAGATGACGCAAAGAAACGGACGTTTACACTTGCAATGGTGCCGGCTTATCGGGCTTCTGTTTAGCTGCTTAGGCTTATGTGCAAATACCTTGTGGGCGCAACGCATCGTCGTATTGGACCCGCCGGATTTAAATCCGGATGCTGTCTGCGGTTTTGATATTAGAAACAAAATATTGTTGTGCGTTGAAGATGCCAACGACACCTGTATGTGGAGTGCAGATGAGGGAATCGGTCATTTCGGAGATCCTTCGGAACTGACCGGCAACAAGAACGCTGACACGATTTATTTCTATTTGAACCAAAATCCTAAAAGCGGGGATCTCAAGGTAAAGATGGGGACGGGAGAGGGGAAGTTATCTTTGACGATGATACCGCCGGCCGTTACAGTCAAGGATATAACATGGGATCCGCCTATCTGCCAGAATGAAGAGGTGGAGTTCCATATCCCCATAGACGAAGATTATCAGACGAAATACTTGCCGGGCAGCCTTCATTTGCGTTGGACATTGCTGTGGGACGGTTTGGATGAGATGGATGGGGATCCTACATTTGTGGATGTGAGTACCGACGATGATTTTAATTGGCGTCAAAAAATCAGAGGGGCGGATTTCAAGGACGGGAAGGTCGTGGTGCGGCCCTATACCTGCGATGGCCCCACCGGTAAACAATATCGTACGGCAGAGAAGAGTGCGGATTTGACGCCGTTTATTGTTAGAGGATTATATACGGGTAAACATATCCATAGACTGAAAAAGCGGGAAAAAGCAACCGGTGAGGAAGAAGGTGATGTCCCGACGGACAATTGGGAATTGGACGGTACGGAAACAGAACCTAATAAAACCATTTGTCGTGATTATAGTACAGATCAACCGGGATGGAATGAAACCTACGGCAAAGAAGGATATGTTTATTTGGGTTTCGCGAAAGAGGAATATGAGGCGTGGCTCGTAGCCGGATCGGACGAGAAGCGGAAATTGTTGCCGGAGTACTATTACTCTTACCAATGGACGATAGATCCGGAAGAATTCGAATTTGCCACCAGCAAAATGAATGGTTTCCCGATAGATGACGGTTTCGGTGCCAATAAAAGCCGGGTGGCGTTACGGGTCTTGGAAGGAAAGAATCATGGCGCGGAAACCAAACATTCCGTTACATTGACTGTCAAATGTGAAACTTGTATCGAACGGGGCGGTGCGGAAGCGGATTTTACCTATACGACCACGATTGATTTGGAACGGCAGGACTCTATCATCGATTTTGCGTCATTCCCTATAGAGTATGCGGTACATGTAGAGGATGAGGTGTGTGCGGAATCGACGACGGTAGTGGAAATAAATATGGACGAGCAATCTTCTGGAAATTTTCCATTATCTAATGCCACACAATATAATATTCGTGTTCAAAAAGGGGCTCCTCCTAGAGATGCAGGATGGGAACAGGTGGGGAGCGACCAAGAACATGGGCGGTTCACATTTAAGATTGCTCGTACCAGTTGGAATGGTACTCCCGGAGGATGGGTCACGATGGTTGTCAATCCGGCTAACAGTTGTTTTGAAAATGAAACACCGCAAATCTTTGATATCTTCGTCAAAAACCCACCGGTAAAACCCGTAATGGTTGACCCTATCACTAAAGGCCAAATAGAGTCACAATATACGGATTATCGATGGGAACAGTGGCGGCAGGATCATCCGGATGATGAAAAGCAGGTTACGGGAGAACGCGTTTTGGTTTGTAACTATAGCGACTGGCAGTTGACGGGTGGCGGAGCCTGGGTAAATGCGAATCAAAGCTATGGTTTATATATCAAGGGAGATAACCTGCGGCCTGAGAACGGTGGTGACGGGGAAGCTTTTGGTATTGTGGATATGGATGGCGATTTCATCAGAAACAATAAGTTGGTTTATTCGTTTGAACGTAGAAAGGCCGATGATCCGGATGTAAAAAAAGATTCTTCTTGGGTTCGTTTATTTGTCAATTCGCAATATAGACAGGAGTTTGTAAATACCAATTTAGTAAGATTAGGTTTTTATTCTTATAACGCTTGTGGTCGCGGTGATACCGGTATCTTTTATATCCGGGTAATTGATACGCTAAAGACGATAGATATCCGGGACTATATGCATTTTCAGGGTTGGGACACCATCTGTGAGGGCACGGAATTGAATCTGTATTCCAATTCGAATATACCGGATTTCAGCGGCTATTTTACTCCGGCGGATGAGGACAAGACGTTGGAATACCAAACTGATCGAGAAAAGGTAAATACCGACCGCATTGATTATAAGTGGTCATTGCCGGCCGAATGGACGTTTACCGGAGAATCGACCGATACGGACAAGGAGGTGTTTGTTAGGGGCGGGCGCAATAGCGGGCCTGTCCGTTTGCAACTTGAGAATCGATGCGGGACTAATAAAGGTTTGGATTCCAATGTGTTCGTTTATCCGTTCGTGCGGTGTGAAATCATAGGCGATTCCACACCCTGTCAGGGGGCGACGGTTGAATATAAATTCGTTAAACCGGAATTTCAGGGATTGCCGGGAGATTCGATACACTATGCCGTCGGCGGGCCGAGCACATGGCGTGTAGTGGATGGCTCCCTCACCGGCATGGAACTTGAGGACGATACGATATCCTTGCAGTTTAATGTGGATGGCCTTGCCGATAGGCCGGTCAGTGTCTTTGGTTGGCGGAATGTCATGCCGCATTTGAGCCCGGGCGTGGATGCGTACGGTTGTAATTTCAAAAAGGTTGATGGGAAGGACGTTCCCCTGCACATCGACTCCTTACCCATCCGCATCAAGCCCTTCACGAGCAAGCCCATCGTGGATGGCGACTTCCCCAAACTCGGCAGCACCTTGGATACCATCTGTGCCGACGAATCCTATACCTTCCAATTGAAGAAAGGGGCGGACGTCGATGACAGCGTCTTTTTCTCATGGATTTTCCCGGAGGATTGGACGGAAGATTATTATTCGAAAGACCTTGATACGGCGACATTCACAACGGCGGCATACGATGACACGCATAGTAAGTTGATACGCGTGGCGTCCAACCGTTACGACTGTGAGGCCACGAACGTAGGGGACACGCTGGATATCCCGGTCTTTTTCACGGATACGGTTCCCGTGACGGGGCTTCTTCTGGATGCGCACCCCCTTAATACGGAGATGAAGAACAAACGCGCCAATCCCCAACCCTGCGAGGGCGATACCGTTTATTATACGTTGCAATCCCAGGGCGATGAAGTCCATTTTTCGGTTTTCGATATTTGGTCGTTGAATCCGCCGCAGATCGGCATTGCGACCTTAGCCGACGGTGAAGGCGATGGCGACGGTGGAGAAGGCGGTGGAGAAGGCGGCGGAGAGGAGCCGGTGACCCCCGATCCCGATGATCCCGGCGATGGCGACGATGACGACGAGGAAACGGTTGAGCCTCATTACGACTGGGCGTTTTTGGCGGCCAGCGGTTGGGAAATCCTGAGCAAGGCGCCCTACCACGATACGATTAAGATGGTGGTGGGCCGCGAATCGATAATAGTGCGTGCCGCCAATGTTTCGCATTGCGATACCTCCTCTTTCAAGAAATACATTATTTATCCGGTCAGCAAGGTCATCGCGCCCGGCCAGATTACGGCCGACCGCCCCGACGATAACCTCTGCGAAAAGGAAGCCGTCGATTTCTTCTTCGATACGGTGCCGCACGCCACGGAATATGTCTTCCACTATCCGTGGGGCAATTTGACGGATACGTTGCGGACGAGGGAAGCCGTGGACGATCGTGAAGCCGGCCGCTTGACCGAAGATTATCAGTATAAGATGCATTTCGCGGATACGGTTGACTATAAAAGCGGCCCGGTTTATCTCGAAGCATCTAACAAGTGCGGGGTGCGTCCGCAGAACGACACGCTCAAAATCGCTTCCGTGCTCGTGCCGCCGGTAAAGCCGGTGTTGTCGAAGACGGATTTTTCGGACTTCATTTACGATGCCGCCCATATTATAGGTAGTAACCTTGCCAATCCCGATACGGTTTTGGATACGATATGCCTGCGTAAAGAGGCGGTGTTGGAAGCCGCGCCGGACGCGTCCGAGACCGGTCAGTTCCATTATGCGTGGAGCTTGACGCAGGCCGATACCTCGGTCAAGGTGTTCAAGGCCTATGAGGCGGGAGTCGGCCTCAATGCGGACAGCAGCCAGTGGTCGATTATCAAAGAGGCCTCGCCGACCAAAATCAATTACCTCTACCTGACCTCGCGTCACGAAACCTGCCGCCGCTTCGGCGACACGCTGACGGTAGCATTGCGCAATATCGATACCACGGCTTTACCGGCCGGGGAGAGAATTTGGAATTATCTCTACGACAAGGAGAGCAAGAGTGAGAACAAGCGCATCCAAACCAAACCTTGTGCCGCCAACAGTGAAGACGTGGCTTATTATTTGGATTTAAAGAAGTTGGATATTACGGGCGAACGTTACTATTTCCGTTGGCGCAAGGATTCGACGCAGGATTACGCGAATGTCTGTGATGCCGGTAATAAGTTGGCCGGCGGTGGCTTCATCTTGAAAAACCCGCCCGCAGATGATGATGGCGATGGCGTACCCGACTGGACGAAACTCGATACGCTCAAGATGACGTTGCCGTCCGAATCCGATACGCTTGAGTTTGAGGTGGTGGTCGTGAACCGTTGCGGCGAAGAAGCGCATATGCCGGGGCTCATCATACAGACGACGCAAGCCATTATGCCCAGCGACCATTATGCCGTCAAAATGGTTTCCGACTATGTCTGCGACGAGGAGAAATTGACGTTCAAGGTGGTTTCGTATATAGAAATCGGTACGGATGGGGAAGGGAATCCTATATACGATGAAAAACCGGTTGACGGTATCGCCAAAGCGGGCCAGTATATATGGCATGCGCCTGGTTGGCGTGCGAAGCCCGATACGACGGATCACTTTACGATGTCTTACGATACGGCCTATAAGGAAGGTTCTGTCTATGTGGAACCGGTCAATGGCTGTAACACCGGCCATCCCTCGGATCCGGCGGTCATTTTGGCCAACGACATCCTCCAGCCGCCTTTGCGCGTGCAGCCGGTGCCTCAGCTCGAGCAGCCGGTGCCCTCGTTGGATTTCGCATCGGGTTACGACCCGGCGGGCGGTGTCCGGATAGAAGAATTGAAAGACAGCCTCTGTCTGCGGGCGGATTTTCAAATGGCCGTCCGGGCGGAATTGCCGCCTACCGTCGATGGCGTGTCAACCATGGCGGAAGAACGCGACAAGATTAGTTATAATTGGGCTACGGTCTATGGCAAGACGGATGCACTGATTGTCTATCAGGATGATTCTTCGAAAGCGTACGTCAACGTGCCCGATTTCGCCGACAGTGCCTATATCTTATATGTGGCGGCGCGGCGGAGTGTTTGCCAGCGTTATGGCGACAGCCTGCGCATCGAACTCTTCCCGATGGATACGATCCGCTTTATCAACGACCTGGTGGAAGACGATCAACCCTACAATAAATTCACGGTGTTCACCCCCGGCGCCATCCGCGACACCCGCCCGACGCCGGCCCTCGATACGATTTCCACCCGGCCTTGCGTGGAGAGTGCGCATACATATGCCATCAAACCCGACTTCCATTGGAGCCTGTCGCCGGATTATACCCCCACTTTCTCGTGGAACGGCGGTAAGACGGGCGCGAACGCCTCGGGCGTTTTGGAAGGTACGGCTGGTTGGCTTTGCGATGACGTTGACGGGTTGCCATCGGTTATTTCCATCGGGCGCGTAGGGGATGATTCCGATGTGCTCAACCTGTCGATTCATGCCAAAAACATCTGTAATACCGACGACCATCCCGTTTCCGTTTCCAAACCGTTGCCCGTCCGGCCGTTGGGGCAGATTGACGCGGCCGAACAACCGGAAACGCCTTACGTGGTAGGGTCGCTTTGCCAAAGCGATACGATACGCGTGGCCGTGAAACCGATCAAGAATGCCATGGGGTATATCTGGAAAGCCTCTTGGCTTTCCCAACCCGATACGACGGATACGCCTGAAATGTTTTATAAGAATTACAGTCAGGAAAATCCCAACGGCAAGGTTACCGTTTACGGTTTCAGTGATTGTGGCGACGGCGCGGTATCCGAGGCCTTGGAACTCCAACCGCTGTTGCATACGCCCGATTCGGTGGTAGCCCAATGGTTCAGTGGTTTGAAAAAGGTGGGCGATACCGTCTATGACACGCTCTGCCTGCGCTATCCCAACCTGTTGTGGGTTAAGGCCGTTCTCAAAGACGAGGACGATGGCGTATTCTACGATTGGAAATTGTTGCCGGATTATGAGGAGTTGGCTACGTTGACGGGGGTTGGCCGCGACTTGGCGGATGGCCCCGACAGCGTCACGGTGCTGCCCCGCTCGTACAATCCGGACGATAGGGATATGGAATTGCACAAGGGCGACAACCTCTATCTGGTGGTGGCCGCGCGCCGCGCTTCGTGCCGCCTTTGGAGCAAACCGCTGTATATCGCGCTGCACATGACCGATACGGTTCCCGTCAGCGACTTGGGCCGTCTGATTTGGTACGATCCGGACAAAGCGGATGACGAGCCGATTGTCGCCCCGACCCAGCCGCTCTGCCCGGGTGCCACGATACGGCTCGGGGTGGAACGCCCGGACGCCGCGCCGGCCTACCGCTGGGAGTTCCCCGACCCCACGTGGGGGTTCATTCTCACCCAGTCCGATACGACGGCCGCCGTGGTCAACATCCGGGTGGGCGTTAGGAGTGGCGTTGTCCGCGTGTCGCCGATGACCGACCCCGACAACCGCCGTTGTCCGTATGACGCGCCTAAATATACGTTGACGTCCGATTACATTACCCTGAAGGAAGCTTTGCCGGCACGTGAGTTCGCCGATGGGGCCAACACGGCGCCCTGCGCGGGTACGGAACTGACTTATGGCGTCAAAACGGCCGCCGACCGAGACAAAGTGGCGCGTTACCTTTGGGAGTTCCCGCAAGGTTGGCGCGTGTATGACGCCGCCGGCAATCTGACCGGCGACAATACCGTGGAATTGCAAGGCGAGACCTGCCGCGTATTGCCCGATTCCTCGGCGGGTGTCATCCGGCTTTATGCCCTTTCCCTCTGCGATGAGGTCACGAACAGTTTCTCGTACAGCCAGCCGGCTGACTTGCCCGTGAAACCGATGGATACGGCGCGTTTGGAAATCGTGGCCGACGAAACGGTCTGCAGGGACAGTACGTTGCAGATGGATCTCGTGCGTCTTAACGAATGGACTTCCGTTACCGCCAATGATATAAGCGTGACTTATGTCGGTCCCGACGGGGCCGTTATCGCCAATCCCGAAAATAGACTTGAGTTCGATTTCGTTCCGCGCGAGAACGCCGGCGACACCGTCATGACGGTCTATGTGGATTGGTATAGCGGCGATTCCACCCGCGTTACGTTCACGCCGCGCCATACGGGCGGCTGTTCGAACGTACTGCCCGTGACCTATGCGCTCAAGGCCGATACGGTACCGGTCATCCACGGGGATATCGTCGGCCCCGCCCGCGGACGCATCTGCATGGGGGCCGAGGAAACCTTTACGGCCGTACCCGAGGACATTCCGGATGGCGTTGAGGTAACCTACCATTGGGAAGTGCCGGAAGGCGAGGGCTGGGAAATCGTTTCCGGCGCCGATGCCGCCGTAGCCGTCATCAAGGCGGGTACGTATGAAGGCGAGTCGGAGGTGGTGCGCGTCATCCGTTGCTACCCGCGTGCGTTCTGCGGTACGGCCGCCCCGTTCGAATATACCATCAAGGTCAATCCGCCGGCGGATTTCGTTGGCGCGTTGCAGGCCACTCTGTGGCCGTCGCAAAGCCGTCAGGAATCGACCGACACGTGTATCGGCGACGATGTGGCGTTTAAGTTGGACGATCAGACCACGCACGCCGTTACGGACGGCTACGTACGCTATGTATGGGAGAAACCCGCCGGTTGGACGCGGGTCAATGAAACGGGCGGCATTTCGGATAGTTCGGACCGTGCCGACTTTACGGTATCCAAAGCCGGGCTGGATACGGTGCGCGTGCGTTTTCTGGAACTCAACAACCCGCTTTCCTGCGGTTTGAGCAAGCCGATTGCATACGCCGTGGCCGTTCGGGATTCCGCGCCAGCCGCCCGTCTGACGCGGCCGCCTTTCCCGTGTAATACGCGGACAGAGGTCGAATTTGTGCTGGTGCCGGAAATCGAAATCGACACGGCCAGGTGGACGTGGCCCGAGAAGTACGACCCCACGGCTGAAGTTAAAACCGACGCGGGCAGTCCTACCGTCAACAACCACTTGACCCTTAAAGACGAAAACCGCTTTACCGAAGCGTTCGACTTGGCGGTTCACACCACCAATGTCTGCGGCTCGCGCGACACGCTCATCCGCGTCGTCCCCGTCGGGGCGATACCCTCCCGGTTCCCGGCCGACAGCCTGCAGGTTAGCCACTATTGCCCCGCCGACAGCGCCTATGCCTATGCGGGCATTCCGGAAGACTTTGTGGAAAAGGGCGTTGAATATATATGGACTCCCGTCGGCACCATCGTTTATCTCCAAGATTCGGTGGTTCGGAAAAACGACGATCCGGCCGAGGTGGAAACCGTGGCCTGGATGCGTTTCGCAGCCAGCGCGTCGGGCGCCGACACGTCCATCATCCATTTCTACGCGCAAAACGACTGCAACGCCACCGATACGGTGACGGTACGCACGGCGCCTTATACGTATGCCATTTGGGCGAAGGCGGGAAAGGATACGGTCGTTTACGGTCAATCGGGCGTTTCGTTGGCCGTGGATTCGACCCAATACGGCAGCCCCGTCGATTACACCTATGTATGGCAGCCCGAAGACCGCGTTACGGTGGACGATTCGGCCACACCCGATGAACCTTGGACGACGTTCGCCACCAAAGGGTTGTACAATCCTAAAGAATATTTCCGCGTCATTGCGACCGAACGCATCGATATGAACCGGCCGTTCTATTTCGGCCGCTCGGCTTGCAAGGCTTTCGATACCGTGGAGATTTTCGTCGCCAGCACGTTTGCTATGGAGGTGGCGGCCACTGATACGG
>CAMXAS010000039.1 GCA_947179195.1 uncultured Bacteroidales bacterium | reverse complement strand
ACGTTCAGCACCCGCCGCGAGCCGATGACGACCGACAGCTGGCTGCCCCCGCCGATGGCGAGCAACAGGCCGAGGCACCACATGATGAAACGCGCGAAGAATTCGTTTTCCCAAATGACGAAAATGCCGAAAGCCGCGATGAGCACCAAGCGCAACACGTCGCCGAGCGACAGGGCGCGGTTCTTGCCGAGGCCTTTGACGGCGAACGACACCACGGCGCCGAACACGATGATGCCCCCGATGACGATGACCGACCAACGGGCCACCTCCGTGGGGAAGATGCAGAACAATACGCCGACCGCAATCGCCAAGATACTGCGTATCAACGCGCTTTTGTAATCGATAATCGACATGAACAAGTTCATATTCCTCAGTCTTTTAGTTTAATATCGCGGATGAACCGCCCCCTTGCATACGGGATGCAAAATTATGTTTTTTTTCATACTTTTGCCACTCTAAAATCATGTTTCGCGTAAGCCGCATGCAGAGTCGCTTTTCTTCCGACATGAAACGGGTTGCCCAAGGGCATCTCGCCATCCTGGCCGCCAATATCATTTTCGGCGCCAACATCCCGATTGCCAAAGCCGTGATGCCGGCCTACATGGAGGCCTACGCCATGGCGTTCTTCCGAACCGCCGGCGCGATGGCGCTGTTTTGGCTCGCCTCGCTGTTCACCCGGCGGGAACACGTGCCCGGACGCGACCTCGTCCGCCTGTTCTTCGCGGCCCTGTTCGGCATTCTGATGAATCAGATGCTGTTTGTCAAGGGCTTGGAATACAGCAGCCCCATCGAGGCCGCCATCGTCGTCACGTTCACCCCCATCCTGACGATGCTCCTGTCGGCGCTGTTCCTCAAAGAACCGATTACGTTCAAAAAGGCCTTGGGCGTCCTGCTCGGCCTTTCGGGCGCGGTCTATATGATTGTATCGAGCGCGCACCCCGCCGACGTGGCCGCCGCCGAGGGATCCCGCCGCATCATCGGCCTGACGCTCTGCATTGTCAGCGGCCTGTCCTACGCCATTTACCTGACGGCCTTCAAGCCGGTCATCCAACGCTACCGCTCCATCACCATCATGAAGTGGATGTTCCTGTTCGGCACCTGCCTCTCGTTCCCGCTCACGTTCCGCTATGTGCAACGCATTGACTTCCAAGCCTGGCAGCCGCTCACCTATGTGCAAATCGGCTATGTCGTGGCGGCGGCCACGTTCCTGACCTATCTGCTCATCCCCTTGGCCCAGCAACGCCTGCGCCCCACGACGCTGAGCGTCTATAACTACACCCAGCCGATTACGGCCACGACCATCGCGCTCATTTGGGGCTTGGACCACTTCACCTGGCCGAAGGTCATCGCCACCGTCCTGGTCTTCTCGGGCGTGTATATCGTGACCCAAAGCAAGTCGCGCGCCCAACTGGAGGCTGAAAAACAGGCTTCCTGACCGGGTTTGCGAATATCGGCGTTTTATACTAACTTTGTACCTATAATACTAAACAGACCCTAATGTTCAAGCGGTTCGGACAATATCTGATGCTCCTCGGGACGGTGTTCACCAAACCGACCAAACGCCGTCTGTTTTGGCGACAGGTTTCCGACGAAATCTACAACCTCTGCATCAGTTCCGTTTTGATTGTCAGCATTATATCGCTTTTTGTGGGCGCGGCCGTCACGATTCAGATGCGCCTCAACATCGACAGCCCCTGGATGCCGCTCTACGCCATCGGCTACGCCACGCGCAAGGCCATCATCCTGGAATTTTCCCCCACGATCATCAGCTTGATTCTGGCCGGCAAAATGGGCTCGCAAATCGCGTCCCAACTCGGCACGATGCGCATCACGGAGCAAATCGACGCCATCGAGGTGATGGGCATCAATTCGGCCAACTACTTGATTCTGCCTAAAATCATCGCCTCCTTGCTGTTCAACCCCGTCTTGATTATGCTCAGCATCGTCGTGGCCCTGATCGGCAGTTGGACCATAGGCGTAAGCGTGGGCGGCATGACGACGTATGAGTTCCTGTACGGGATGCAATTCGAACCGGAGAACTTCGACCTGGCCTACGCGCTGATTAAAACGGTGTTCTTCGCGTTCCTGATCGCCTCCATTTCGTCGTTCCACGGCTATTACGTGCAAGGCGGCGCGTTGGAAGTGGGCAAGGCCAGCACGAAAGCCGTCGTGCACAGCAGCATCGCCATCATCCTGTCGAACCTGCTCTTGACCCAATTGTTGATTTCATAACCGAAACGCCATGTTATCCATCAAATCCATAGACAAGTTTTTCGGAGACCGTCAGGTGCTGTTCGGCATCACGATGGATTTGATGCCCGGCAAGGCGAACCTGATTATCGGCCGGAGCGGTTCCGGCAAAACGGTGCTTATGAAGTGCCTGGCGGGTCTGCTCATGCCCGAAAACGGCGAGATTCTGTTCGATGGCCGGCAGTTCGACGAGCGGCACGACCCCAAGACCGTGAACGAGATACGGCGCGACATCGGCATGGTGTTCCAGGGCGGCGCGCTGTTCGACTCGCAGACGGTGCTGGAAAACGTCATCTTCCCGCTCGATATGTTCAGCCGCATGACGCGCGCCGAAAAGCACGACCGCGCCCACGACTGCCTCAAACGCGTGGGATTGGAGAACGTGGATAGGCTCTATCCGTCGGAACTGAGCGGCGGGATGCGGAAACGCGTCGCCATCGCCCGCGCCATCGTCAATACCCCCAAATACCTGTTCTGCGACGAGCCCAACTCGGGCCTCGACCCGCAGACCTCGGCGCGCATCGACGCCCTGATTGCCGAAATCACGGAGGAATACCAAACGACGACGGTCATCAACACGCACGACATGAACTCGGTGCTGCAATACGGCGACCTCGTGCATTTCATCTTTGAGGGGAAACGCTGGTGGACGGGCAACCGGCATACGATTTTAGAGGCGGACGATCCCGAACTGCGCCGTTTCCTCGAAGCCTCCGAACTGACCAAACGCCTATTGCACGCATGAACTTCCTAGATTTGCTGATTGTCATTCCGTTGATTTGGTTCGGATACAAAGGGTTCCGAAACGGCTTGGTCATGGAACTGGTCAGCATCCTGTCGCTCATCGCCGGCATCTATATCGCCATCCGCTTCTCGGCCTGGGTCGGCCAACAGTTGGGCATCAAGGGCGAATACGCCGCCACGATTTCGTTCATCATCACGTTTTTGGCCGTCCTCATCGGCACCTACCTGCTCGGCAAGTGCATAGACGGTTTGGTCAAGATGCTGTCGCTGGGACTGCTGAACCGCCTCTGCGGCCTCGTCATCGGGCTGTTCAAAACGGCCCTGGTCGTCGGCCTGCTGATTTTCTGCTGGAACCGCATCGACCGCCAACAGCATATCCTCAAGCCCGAAATCCGCAACCATTCGTTGCTTTTCCGGCCGATGGAGACGCTCTCCTATAAGATTTGGCCCGTTCTCAATACCTTAAACGAACGTTTCCAAAACACAATCAACCCTATGTCATGAGCTACGAAATCATTTACCTCTTACTTATCATCACGCTGTTCTGCCTCGCCTGCTCCGACCTCGTCGTCGGCGTCAGCAACGATGCGGTCAACTTCCTCAACTCGGCCACGGGCTCCAAGGCCGCGCCGCTCTATGTCGTGCTCATCATCGCCAGCATCGGTATCCTGCTGGGCGCGACGTTCTCCAGCGGCATGATGGAGGTGGCGCGAAGCGGCATCTTCTATCCTGGCCGGTTTTATTTCAACGAGGTCATGCTGATATTCCTCGCCGTCGTGATTTCGGACGTGCTGTTGCTCGACCTGTTCAATACGTTCGGCCTGCCGACCTCCACCACGGTGTCGATGGTGTTCGAACTGCTGGGCGCCTCCATCGCCATATCCGTCATCAAGATTTACCACAACGCCGGCGAAACGCTCGCGCAACTGCCTACGTATATCAATACGTCCAAGGCTTCGGCCATCGTGTTCAGCATTTTGGCCTCGGTATTCATCGGCTTTATCTTCGGTATGGTCGTGCAGTTCCTGGCCCGCTGCCTGTTCAGCTTCAAGACCAAACGCACCGTGCGGTACTTCGGGGCCATTTGGGGCGGCCTCTGCATCGCGTTGATTGCCTATTTCTTGATTTTCAAGGCCATGAAAGACTCCACGCTGTTGCGTCCCGAATGGATTGAATTTTTGGGACAGCACACGATGGAATTCCTTGGCCTGACGTTCGCCGCATCGGGCTTGATTTTGTGGGCAGTGCAACTGCTGTTCAAATACAACCCGCTGCGCGTCATCGTGCTGGCCGGCACGTTCGCGTTGGCCATGGCCTTTGCCGGCAACGACCTCGTCAACTTCATCGGGGTTTCCATGGCCGGCTTGAGTTCGTTCGAGATTTTCCAGCAGGCGGGCGGCGTGGCGCCCGACCAGTTGATGATGGGGGCTTTGGCCGGGCAGGACGCGCCCACGGCCACGATTTTCCTGTTCATGGCCGGCGTCATCATGGCCTGTGCGCTGTGGTTCTCCAAGAAAGCCCGCACCGTGTTGAAAACGACGGTCAACCTGAGCAGTCAGAACAGCGAGGAGGAACGTTTCGCGTCCACGCCGCTGTCGCGCTCGGTGGTCAAAATGTTCGTGGGCATGAGCGAAGCCATCGACCGCATCCTGCCGCCCGCCTTGAAGAAAGCGATTGCCAAACGGTTCAAGCCCGCCAAGACACAGGAGGAAGGGCTCGCGTTCGATTTGGTGCGCGCCTCGGTCAACCTCATGGTGGCCGCCTCGCTCATCGCGTTCGGTACCTCGCTCAAACTGCCGCTGTCCACCACCTATATCACGTTCATGGTCGCCATGGGTTCGTCACTGTCCGACGGGGCCTGGGGGCGTGAGAACGCCGTTTACCGCGTCACGGGCGTATTCACCGTCATCGCGGGTTGGTTCATGACCGCACTCGTGGCGCTCCTTTTAGCATTCTGCCTCGCCAGCCTGTTCCATTTCGGCGGTGTCTTCGCCATCATACCCATCATCGCGCTGGTCGTGTTCTTCATGCTGCGCAGCCGCGTCATCTCCAAGCGGAAAGCGATGCAGCAGGCGGAACAGACGGGTTACCTGTACGGCCAATGGACAGAGGACGAAGGCTTGGTGGGCAACATCAACAACGAAATGATCGGGCTGCTGGAACAGATTCCGTCCCTGTACGACGAGGTGCTGAACGGTCTGGAAGCCGAAGACCTGCGGTTGCTGCGCAACACGAAACGCGTGTTCCAGGAATTGGATACGCACACGCAGTTGATGAAGAACAAGTTTAACGACACGGTGACGCTGTTGCAGGACAAGGGCGTGGCCGGCTCGGCCTTCTACGTGCAGGCCGTGAACTACCTGCGCGAAATCCTGCACTCGGCCTCTTTCCTTATCGACGCCAGCTACGAACATACCGACAACCGCCACAAGCCGATGCTGCCGGAACAGATTGCCGACCTGAAAAGCGGCTCCAAGACGTTGCACGATATGTTCGACCATTTGATTTTCATTATCCGCAACGGCCACTACGCCCAGTTGGAGGATTTGAACGCCGAACATCTGAAAGCGATTGCGTGGTTCGACGCCTTGGATAAGCGCCAAATCAAGCGCATCAAGAGCGGCAACAGCGGCACGAAGAACAGCCTGCTGTTCCTGCGGCTGACCGAGAACGTGAAGAACATGATTCTGTTCGCCTACCTGATGGGCAAGGCCGAACGCGACTTCAACCTGCCGGCCCCCTCCACGACGGTGACGCCGATGGCGATTCCGGTCAAATAACGACAGTCGGCTATGGAGCGGAAAGAGACGCAAGGCCCGGCCATCGGATTCGACGCCAAACGCGCGGCCTATAACGGCACCGGCTTGGGCAACTACAGCCGCTTCGTCCTCGAAGGCCTGGCCGAAGCGATGGCGGCGCGGACGGAAGCCGACCTGCCCGCGAAACTCTATCTGGCGGCGGCCTCCAAAAACAAACGCCCGCTGTCGGCGGCCTATCAACGCTTACTCGAACGCTATCCGGAATGTCTCGCCGCCCTGCCGCCCCAAGGTTTTTGGGCCAAACGCTTCCCGGCCCTTTGGCGACGCTACGGCATGGGGCGCACGCTGACCCAAGCCGGCATCGGGCTGTACCACGGCCTGAGCAACGAACTGCCCGTGGGCCTTGCCAAACGCGGCATCCGCAGTGTCGTGACGATGCACGACCTGATTTTCCTCGTCTATCCGCAGTTCTACAAACCGATTGACCGGTTTATATACACCGTCAAGGCGAAACAGGCCTGTCGGCAGGCCGACCGGATTCTGGCCGTAAGCGAATGTACGAAGCGCGACATCGTGCGGTATTTCGGCATTGCGCCCGAAAAAATCCACGTCATCTACCAGGGTTGTGAACCGAAATACGCCGAGAATCCGGGGCCGTCGGCCACGACGGCCGTGCGGCGGCGCTACGGCTTGCCCGAAGACTTTTTGTTGTTCGTAGGCAGCATAGAGGAGCGCAAGAACCTCGGCATCGTCGTCGAAGCGCTGGCTTGCCTGCGCGAGACCTACCCCGCCCTGCACATAGTGGCGGTGGGCAAACGGACGCCCTATACGGCCAGAGTGGAAGCCCGCGCCGCCGCCCTCGGCCTGCCGGACCGGCTGCACTGTCTGCACGGTGTGCCCGACGAAGACCTGCGGGCGCTCTACCACGCCGCGCGTATCTTCGTCTATCCCTCGCGCTACGAGGGCTTCGGCATCCCGATTGTGGAAGCCATACACGCCGGCCTGCCGGTTCTTGCCGCCACGGGCTCCTGCCTCGAAGAAGCGGGCGGCCCGGCCTGCCGCTACATGGCCCCCGACGACGCCCCGGCCTGGGCGGAGGCCATCGCCGACCTGCTGGCCAACGCCGACACCCGCGCCCGCATCGTGACCGAAGCCCAAGCCTACGTGCGCCGGTTCGACCGGGCCGCCGTCACGGCACAACTCCTTGCCCTCTACAGGGAAATCCTATAACCCATCGGTATCCGCATAAAAAAACGGCGGCCAACCATTGTCAACCGCCGTTCCCCTTTCGGTTTATCTATCCGCCTTATAGTTGCAGAGCCGCTTTCAGCGCGTCGATACGTGCATTCAGCGCGGCTTCCTGCTCGGCCAACGGGCAACCTTCCCGCCACGGCGCCTTCACCTCGAAATAGAATTTGATTTTGGGTTCGGTACCCGACGGGCGTACCGTCACCTTGCCGCCCTGCTCGGTGAAGAACTGCAAGACATCGGCCGGCGGCAAGCCTTGGAAGCCCTTGGCGTAGTCGCGCACCTCGCAGACGGTCTCCGCGCCGATGCGCGCGGGCGGGTTCTCGCGGAAGCCGGCCATCATGCGCTGGATTTCCTCGCTGCCGGAACGGCCTTTCTTGGTGAGCGACACCAAGGCCTGCACATACAGCCCGTAGCGGCGGTACGTGTCTTCCAACAGCTGCATCACGCTCTTGCCGTCCGCCACGGCCGCGGCCACCATCTCGGCGATGACGCAGGCCGTCATCACGGCGTCCTTGTCGCGCACGAAGTCGGCCGCCAAGTAGCCGTAACTCTCCTCGCCACCGCCCACGAAGAAGGCCTTGCCCTCCTGCTCAGCCAGCACCTCGGCGATATATTTGAAGCCCGTCAGCACATCGTAGCAACGCGCGCCCTGCGCCTCGGCCATATCCTTGAGCATCTCGGTCGTCACAATCGTCTTGACCACATAGCGGTTCGGCTTGGCCGCCGAACGGCGCAACAGGTAGTCGGTCACCAACGCCGCCGTCTGGTTGCCGTTCAGCAGGCGGTAGCCGCCCTGCCCGTCCGGCACGCCAATCCCGATACGGTCGGCGTCCGGGTCGGTCGCCATCACGATATCGGCTTTCAACGTGGCGGCCAACGCCATGCCGGCCGACATCGCGGGCTTTTCCTCCGGATTGGGCGAAGCCGCATACGGGAAGTCCCCGTCCGGCCACATCTGCTCCGGCACGGCGCAGACCTGTTCGAAGCCCCACGCCCGCAACGCCTTGGGCACCATCGTCATGCCGGTGCCGTGCAGAGGCGTATATACAATCTTGACATTCCGCCGTGCCTGCGCCGACACTTCCGGCGAACGCAAGGCTTCCAACGCCTGCATATAGGCTTCCTCTATCTCGGCATCCACATAGTGAATCAGACCGGCGCCGCCCTCACGCTTGACGAGGTCGTAGGACGTAATCTTGCGCACCTCCTCAATCACCGCCTTGTCGTGCGGGCTCACGAGCTGGCCGCCGTCCGCCCCGTAGGCTTTGTAGCCGTTGTATTCCTTGGGGTTGTGCGAAGCCGTGACCATGACCCCGCCGCAGCAATGCTTGTAGCGCACCGCGAACGAGAGCAAGGGCGTGGGCCGCATCCCCGTAAAGATATACACCTCGAAACCGTTGGCCGCGAAAATCTTGGCCGTCTCCAACGCGAACTGCGCGCTGCCGTGCCGCACGTCGTAGGCCACCGCCACACGCTTTTCCCAGCCTTCCTTGCCGCAGGCCGCCGACAGATAGTTGGCGAAGCCCTGCGTGGCCATGCCCACCGTATAGCTGTTCATACGATTCGTGCCCACGCCCAAAATGCCGCGCAGGCCGCCCGTGCCGAACTCCAAGTCCTTGTAAAAGGCCTCGGTCAGTTCGTCTTCCTTAGCCATCAGGTCCGCCACCGCCTGGCGCGTGGCTTCGTCATACGGGGCTTGCATCCAAGCTTCCGCCTTCTTTTTGATTTCGGGTGCTATCATAAGTCCTCCTTATTTTATATACCACGCGTACAGTCGCGCGATACCTTCTTCCAAACGTACTTTAGGCCGCCAGCCCAAATCCGACAGCTTAGAGATGTCCAACAGCTTGCGCGGCGTGCCGTCGGGCTTGGACGCGTCATAGACCAACGCCCCTTCGTAGCCCACGGCCCGTTTCACATAACCGGCCGTCTGCGCGATGCTCGCCTCCTCGCCGCTGCCCACGTTGATATGCGTGTTGCGGATTTGCGTTTCGCCCGGCTTGACCAAGTCCTTGAACGAGATATGTTCCATGACATAGACACAGGCCTCGGCCATGTCCTCGCTCCAAAGGAACTCCCGCAGCGGCTTGCCCGTGCCCCACAGCGTGACGGCCTTGTCCGTAATGCCGTACTTGTTCAGGATTTGCCGGATGGCCGAAAGGTCGGCCCCGCCGTCCACGCCCTCCACGGGCCGCGCCGTCAGGTCGCGCCGCAAGGCCACCTCGTCGCCGTCCATCAGGCATTTGCCCAAGTGTATCTTGCGGATCATGGCCGGCAGCACGTGCGAGGTCTCCAAGTTGAAATTGTCGTTGGGGCCGTAGAGGTTCGTCGGCAT
>CAMXAS010000038.1 GCA_947179195.1 uncultured Bacteroidales bacterium | reverse complement strand
TAAAACATACGGATATGGCCACCATCTTTTCTAAAATCATCGCGGGCGAGATTCCCTGCTATAAAATAGGTGAAAACGAACACGCGTTCGCGTTTTTGGATATTTCGCCGATTGCCAAGGGACATACGCTCGTCGTGCCCAAACGGGAAGTCGATTACATTTTCGATTTGAGCGACGAGGAACTGGGGCATCTGATGGCTTTCGCCAAGAAAGTGTCGAAGGCTTTGATCCAGGTATGTCCGGCGCCTAAAATCGGCATGAGCGTCATCGGGCTGGAAGTGCCGCACGCGCATATCCACTTGGTGCCGATTCACGGTGTGAACGACATCGATTTCCGCAAGGAAAAACTGCAGCTGTCGGAAGCGGAATTCAAGGCCTTGGCGGCTGAAATCGCCGCGAAACTCTAAGCCAATGGCTTGCCCCGCCGCCTATTTGATGCGGTCGGGATGTTGATTGAGAAAGCTCTCCCACGAGGAGGGCTTTTTTTTATGCCCTGCGCCGGCTTTGTGACCGACCCCGGTGGCGCGCAAGGCCTTGAGGCCGGCGGGCAGGGACGTGGCCGGCGCCAAGTCTTGGAAGCGGTTCTGAAGCGCGTGGCATACGGCCGCGCCCAAGGCGTCGGTGGCATCCAAGTGTTTGGGGCGGTCGCCGCTCAGGTTCAGAATCCGGAACAGCATCTGGCAGACCTGCTCCTTGGAGGCGTTGCCGTTGCCGGTAATGGACTGTTTGATGCGCAAGGGGGCGTATTCGAACACCTTAAGCCCGCGGGCCATGGCGGCGGCGATGGCTACGCCTTGGGCGCGGCCGAGCTTGATGAGCGACTGCGGGTTCTTGCCGTAAAACGGGGCTTCGATGGAAAGGGCGTCCGGGTGGTAGCGGTCGATGAGGCGGTTCACTTCGTCGTGGATGCGGTTGAGTTTGACGAGCGGGTCTTCCTCGCGGCGCAGGTCCAACACGCCCATGTCGATATGGGTGATGCGGGAATCGCAGGCTTCGACGAGCCCGAAGCCCATCAGCATCGTGCCGGGGTCTATGCCGAGGATGGTTTTGGAAGCGGTTTTGGCTGTAGGGGCGGCCTTGGCGGTCTTGTCGCCGGGGTTGCCCGCCAACAGCGTCTCCGCCCATTGCAGGTCGGCCGGCCGCGTGATTTTGAGGTTGAAAGCCGAGCCTTCGCAAAGGTGGATGCGGTCGCCCGCAAATTCCAACACCGTGGCTTCGTCGGTAAAGCGGTGGTTGCGTTCGGCCTCCGGTCGGGCGGCGGCGCGGTGCCAGGCCGCGCTAAGCCTTGCCAGGCCGGCGCATTGCGGCGTCTGCAAGCTGCGCAGGCAGAGACGGTCTATCGGGCGGTTGGCGCCCTCGGTCGCCGTTTCGGCTTCGACGTATCTAAAACTCTCCACGGGCGGTAGCGCCGGCACGGCGTTGCCGTGGCGGAAGGCCGCCTCCAGGCAGTTTTTCAGAAATTCCGTATCCACAAGCGGCCGCACGCCGTCGTGCACGGCCACCCAAAGGTCGGGGGCGCAGGTGTGGCCGTCGCCATAGCGTTGCATCAGCGCTTGCAGGCCTGCGCCCACCGAGTCGAAGCGCGTCGCGCCGCCGGCCACGGCTTCGAAAAAGCCGCCGTCCAGCCCGTATTGCGTGCAGAGTTCCGGCCACGCGGCCACATCGGCGGCGGGCAAGACGACCACGGCGCGGTCAAACAGATGGCTGTCGTAAAAACGTTCGAGCGTATGCAATAAAACCGGCTTGCCGGCCAACGGCAGGTATTGCTTGGGATGTTCCGGATCCAACCGCAGGCCTTTGCCGCCGGCTACGATGACGGCCAAACACGTCGGTGTTTTCATGGCAAAAAGCGCGAGCCGGCTACAGAATCAACATGGCGTCGCCGAACGTCAGGAATTTGTATTTCTTCTCCACGGCTTCCTGATAGGCTTTCATAATCAGGTCGTAGCCGCCGAAGGCGCAGACCATCATCATCAAGGCTGAGAAAGGCTGGTGGAAGTTCGTGATCATGGCGTTGGCCACGTGGAAATCGTAAGGCGGGAAGATGAATTTGTTGGTCCAGCCGTCGTAGGCTTTGAGGAAGCCGTCGATGTTGACCGAGGTCTCCATGCCCTTCATGACGGTCGTCCCCACGGCCACGACCTTTTTCTTCTGCTCTTTGGCCTGGTTGACGATTTGCACCGTCTTGTCCGGGATAATCAGCCGTTCGGAATCCACCTTGTGCTTGCTCAGGTCTTCCACGTCGATGTTGCGCGTGTTGCCCAGGCTGCAGTGCAACGTCATGAAAGCCGTCTCGATGCCCTTGATTTCAAGGCGTTTCATCAGGCTTTTGCTGAAGTGCAAGCCGGCCGTCGGCGCCATGACCGCGCCCTCTTCCGTGGCATAGACCGTTTGGTAACGTTCCGCGTCTTCGGGTTCGATGGAGCGCACTTTGAGGATGTGTTCGGGCAACGGCGTTTCGCCGAGCTTGTAAATTAAGGCTTTGAAGTTCTCGTAAGAACCGTCGTACAGAAAGCGCAGCGTCCGGCCGCGCGAGGTCGTATTGTCGATGACTTCGGCCACGAGTTCGTCGTTCTCGCCGAAATACAGCTTGTTGCCGATGCGGATTTTGCGGGCGGGATCGACGAAAACGTCCCACAGCAGCGATTCGCGGTTGAGTTCGTGCAACAGGAATACCGTGATTTGCGCGCCGGTCTTTTCCTTTTCGCCGCAGAGACGGGCGGGGAAGACGCGCGTATTGTTCATGACGAAGACGTCGCCTTCGTTGAAATATTTGAGGATGTCCTTGAAGGTCTTGTGTTCAATTTTCTGCTTCTTGCGGTCCACGACCATGAGTTTGCACTCGTCGCGGTCGGTGCACGGCTTGTCGGCAATCAGTTCCTTGGGGAGCGTATAGTTGAACTGCGAAAGTTTCATAATCAGTAAGTTTATGGATTTTGAACACGCTTGTAAAAAGGCGGCAAATATAAGAAAACTAAGGGAAAAAGTCAAGGCAGTTCAAGCGGCGAAATGGCGTCGCGTACGTCGAACGTGCCGATGCGCGTGCGGCGGAGGGCGGTCAGATGCGCGCCGCAACCCAACAGTTCGCCGAAGTCCCGTGCCAAAGCGCGGATGTACGTGCCCTTGCTGCACACGATGCGGAAATCCACTTCGGGCAACGCGATGCGCGTCAACTCAAACGCATACACTGTAATCGGCTTGGGTTGCAAGACGACTTCCTTGTCTTTCCGGGCGTATTCGTAGGCTTTTTTGCCGCCGACCTTGACGGCCGAGAAAACGGGCGGCACCTGTTGCTGCGGGCCGCTCAGCCGTTCGGCCGCGGCTTGCAGGTCTTGCGGTTGCAGGTGCGCGTAAGGGCCGCCGGGCACGGGTTCCGTTTCCAAGTCATAACTCGGCGTCGTGCTACCCAGCATGAACGTGCCCGTGTATTCCTTTTCCTGCGCTTGGAATTCCTCGATGCGTTTCGTGAACTTGCCCGTGCATACGATCAGCAGACCCGTGGCCAAGGGGTCCAACGTGCCCGCGTGGCCGACCTTGATTTTCTTGCCGCATTGGCGTTTGGCCCAAACCCGCACCTTGCCCACGACGTCGAAAGAAGTCCACGTGTAGGGTTTGTCGATGAGCAGCGCGCGGCCGGCTTCCAGTTCCTTATCGGGCGTCTCCAAGTTTCTTTTCCAGTTCGTCCAAACGTTTGACAATCTTGTCGAGGTTCTTGAAGTGAACCGAGGAACGGCGGAATATATCCACGTCAATGGGGGGCGCGCCGAGCAACACCGCGCCTTCCTTGCGGATGGAACCCGGGGCACCGCTCTGGGCGCCGAGCATGACGCCGTTGGCGATTTGCACGTGGCCGGCCACGCCGACCTGTCCGCCGAACATACAGTTTTCGCCCACTTTCGTAGAGCCGGCGATGCCGACCTGCGAGGCCATGACCGTATTCTTGCCCACCACGACGTTGTGGCCGATTTGAATCAGGTTGTCCAATTTGACGCCCTCGTGGATGACCGTGGCGCCCATCGTGGCCTTGTCCACGCAAGTGTTCGCGCCTATTTCCACATTGTCTTCCAAAATGACGTGTCCCGTCTGCGGGATTTTTTCATAACTGCCGTTGTTGGGCGCGAAGCCGAAGCCGTCCGCGCCGATGACCGCGCCGGCATGGATGAGGCAGTTCCGGCCGATTTGGTTGCCGGCATAGACCTTGACGCCGGCGTTCAGCACCGTGCCCGCGCCGATATGGTTGTGCGCACCGATGTAGCAGTGCGGGAAAATCTTGACCCCGTCGCCGATTTCGCAACCGGCCGCGATGACGGCGAATTCGCCTATATACACGTGCTCGCCGATTTTGGCGGACGGGTCGATAAAGGCCAGCGAGGAAACGCCCTCGGCCGGCATCGTGTGTTCATTGTAAAAAGCCAACAGTTTGGCGAAAGCCTGGTAGGCGTTTTCCACGCGGATCAGGGCGGCGGGTACCGGTTGTTCCGGCACGAAGTCGGCATTGACTAAAACGGCCGTCGCCTTGGTTTCGTAGATATAGTGCGTGTACTTGGGGTTGGCCAGGAAGCTGAGCCCGCCCGGACAGCCTTCTTCGATTTTACAGACGGTAAAGATTTCGGCGGCGGCATCGCCCTCTACGGTACCACCCACCGCTTCTGCGATTTGGGATAGCGTGAATTTCAGCATAAGGCTTCTCGTTTTTAGATGGTTCAGCAAAGATAGTGTAATGTGAGCGCAAAACAAAAATTTTTTCGTTATCTTTGTCATAATTTATGAACAAAAACAAAATCGTCAACGATCCGGTCTGGGGTTTCATCCAACTGCCTTCCGATCTGGCTTACGATATCGTGAGCCATCCGTATTTCCAACGTTTGCGACGGATTGTACAGATGGGGCTTTCGTTCCTCGTCTATCCGGGGGCCGTGCATACGCGGTTCAACCATTCGTTGGGCTGTCTGCACCTGATGAAAGAGGCCTTGGATATGTTGCAGGCCAAAGGCGTATCGATTACGCCCGAAGAAAAGGACGCGGCCTGTGCGGCCATCCTGTTGCACGACATCGGGCACGGCCCCTTGTCCCATGTGTTGGAACACACGCTTTTGCCGTCCGTCTCGCACGAGGAAGTCAGCCAGCTCATCATGCAACGGCTCAACCGGGAATGGGGCGGTCGCTTGGACATGGCGATGGCCATTTTCAACGGCCACTACCACAAGCCGTTCCTGCATCAACTCGTTTCGGGGCAATTGGACGTGGACCGTCTCGATTATCTGAACCGCGACAGTTTCTATACGGGCGTGCAGGAAGGCGTCGTCGGCACGGAGCGCATCATCAAGATGATGAACGTGCACGAAGGGCAGTTGGTCGTCGAGGAAAAAAGCATCTATTCGTTAGAGAAATTCATCCTGTCGCGCCGCATGATGTTCTGGCAGGTCTATCTGCACAAGACGTCGGTGTGTGCCGAACTCATGTTGGGGCATACGTTGGAGCGGGCGCGCTTGCTGTTGCATGAAAACGAAGCCTTGGCGGGCAGTCCGGCGCTGTTGCAGTTGTTGCGCCGCCCGGCGGGGCAAGCCGCGGACGACAGTCTGCTGGAACCGTTCTCGGCCATAGACGACAGCGATATATGGTTCAGCCTCAAAGCCTGGGCGCAGAGCGGGGATACGGTCTTGCGGACGCTCTCGCAACGCTTGTTGGACCGCCGGTTGTTCAAGTCCGAGTTGCGCAACGCGCCGTTCGATCCCGCCTATATCGAACGGGTCAAGGCCGAGACCTTGCAAAAAATCGGACAAGCGGACTGGTTGCCTTACTTCTTCTACGAGAAGGGCTTGAGCACGAAGACGTATAAATACGATACGAAAGAGGACGACGGTATCCGCGTATGGCGCAAGGATGGCCAGGTGGTCGATTTGACGACGGTGTCCGAACTGTTGGATCGGCATTTCGTGATGAAAGCGGATGAGAAATATTTGCTGTGTCACGTTTAACAAAAGGTTTTACACTGAAAAAACGAAGGGATTAATATGGATAGAGTAAGGGTGCTGTGGATAGACGACGAAATCGATTTGCTCAAACCTCACGTCATGTTCTTGGAGAAGAAAGGCTACGAGGTGCTGACGATGAACAACGGCCGGGATGCGATTGACGCGTTGCGGTCGGAGGCCGTCGATATCGTGTTTTTGGATGAACAGATGCCGGGGATGTCGGGCTTGGAGACGTTGACCGAAATCAAGACGATGTTGCCCTCCCTGCCGGTGGTCATGGTGACCAAAAGCGAGGAGGAGCAGATTATGGAAGAGGCCTTGGGCTCCAAAATTTCCGATTATCTGATTAAGCCGGTCAATCCGGGGCAAATCGTATTGGCCATCAAGAAGCAGTTGGAGGCCCCGCGCCTGGAGGGCGAGAAGTCGAGCATGGCCTATCAGCAGGAATTCCGCAATATCAGCATGGAACTGTCTGCCAATCTGACGTATCAGGAATGGGAGAAGGTCTATAAAAAACTGACGTATTGGGACTTGGAATTGCCGAAAGCCGGCGATGAGGGCTTGCTGGAGATATTGGGCACGCAGAAAAAAGAAGCCAACCTCTTGTTCTCGAAATATATCGAAAAGAACTACATCGACTTCATCAACGGCCGGAAAGGCGACAACGATTTTGAAATGTCGCACACGGTGTTGAAACAAAAACTCTTCCCGCTGTTGAACAGCGACGTGCCCGTGTTCCTGCTCGTCATCGACAACCTGCGTTACGATCACTGGAAGATTATTCAGGACGAGTTGGAACGCTACGTGAAGGTTATCAGCGATTCGACCTATATGAGCATTCTGCCTTCGGTGACGCATTACGCGCGCAACAGTATGTTCGCGGGCCTGTTGCCCACCGAAATAGAGAAGAAATATCCGCAGTATTGGATTCCGGAAGACTCCAACGAGCGCAAGAACCAGTACGAGAAGGAGTTGTTGGAAGAATACCTGAAACGCTACGGCAAGGAACCGCGCGTGACGTTCAACAAGGTGCTGAACCACGCCTACGGCATGAAACTGTTGGACCATCTGCCCCGTATGTTGCAGACGCCGCTCAACGTCATCATCTACAATTTCGTGGATATGCTCTCCCATGCCAGTACGGAAGTGGAACTGCTGCGCGAAATGTCGAGCGAGGAGACCTCTTACCGTTCGCTCGTGCTGTCGTGGGTCAAGCATTCGCCGCTCGTCGAGCTGTTGAAGAACCTGATGGGGCAGCGGGCCATCGTCGTGTTGACGACCGACCACGGTTCGGTCCGTATCACGAATCCGGTGCGCGTCAAGGGCGACCGCGAAGCGAGCGTGAACCTGCGCTACAAGGTGGGGCGAAATATGGAGTTCGACCCGCAGCAGGTGTTTTACGTGCGTTATCCGGGTGATATCTTCCTGCCGAAAGTCAGCATGACGGCTTCGTTCATCTTCTGCCGGGAAAACGATTTCTTCGTCTATCCCAACAACTACAACCAATACGTCGGTTATTACAAAGACACGATACAGCACGGCGGCATTTCGATGGAGGAGATGATGGTGCCGTTCGCCGTGATGCGGCCTAAATAAGAGAAGCATGGAGCCACGGATATTTTGCGGGGTGGGTCTGTCGAATTTGACGGATTTGGCCGGGCGGTTGCGGGCGTTGTATCCCGATACGCCGGTTTGGGCGTTTTACGGTGAGATGGGGGCGGGCAAGACCACGTTCATACAGGCGTTCTGCCGTATGTTGGGCGTGACGGAACCCGTGTTGAGCCCCACGTTCTCGATTGTGAACGAGTATGCGTGCGCCGATGGCGGCGCGGTCTATCATTTCGATTTCTATCGCATCAACCGCTTGGAGGAAGCCTACGACATCGGCTACGAAACCTATTTTTTCAGTGGAAAACCCTGTTTGGTCGAATGGCCGGAGCGCATCGCGCCGCTGCTGGATTTCCCGCATGTGCGCGTGGATATCCGCGCGGAGGGGGACGGTAGCCGCACCTTCACGGTAACGGAAGCGGGAGGCAAGTCATGACACCGGAACACTTCAAGGACGGCGAAGCCGACATTTGGATAGGGGACGTATTGCCGCTGTTGGCGCAGACGGTTTCGGCGGCGGAGCGGGAAGGACGCAAGGTCTTGTTCTGTTCCGACAGCCGCATTTGGCCGCAGGTGCTGCCGCTCTTGCAAGCGCAGGGCGTATGCCGCGGTGCGGACGGCCCCTCGGTCTGTTTCGAGCCGGGCGAGGCGCACAAGCAAATCGCGCAGGTGACGCGGGGGTGGGAAGCCCTGGCGCGGGCCGGCGCCGACCGCCGGACGTTGGTCGTGAACGTGGGCGGCGGTGTGGTCGGCGATATGGGCGGCTTTATGGCGGCCACGTACAAGCGCGGCATCCCGTTCATCCAGGTGCCGACCTCGTTGTTGGCGATGGTGGACGCCTCGGTGGGCGGCAAGACCGGCGTCGATGTCGGCGAAGTCAAGAATATGGCCGGCGTTTTCGCGCGGCCGGAGGCCGTCTTCATCGACCCGCGTTTTTTGCGGACGTTGCCGGCGGAAGAATATATATCAGGTGCGGCGGAAATCCTGAAGATGCAATTGCTGTTCCGTCCGGATTTCAGGCCGGAGGCCGCCGGGGCCTTGTTCGATACCGGACGGGTGCCGCTTGCGGACATCGTGGCGGCCGTGCGGGATAAAAGGGACGTGGTGGCGCGCGACTTCGCCGAGGCGGGGCCCCGCCGCCTGCTCAATTTCGGCCATACGTTCGGCCATGCGTTCGAATCGCTGTGCATGGCCAAGGGGCAGCCGGTGCCGCACGGCCGCGCCGTGGCCTGGGGCATGGTCTATGAACTCTACCTTTCGGTATCGCAATGCGGCTTCGACGCGGACTTGTTCCGCCGTATCCGCGCCCTGCTGACCGCACGTTACGGGCGGCCGGACTACGGCGCGGCCGACTTACAGGCTTTGGACGCTTATCTGCGGCAGGACAAGAAGAATGCGGCCGGCGCCATCCGTCCGGTCGTGCTGTCGGCCCCCGGTCAGGCCGATTACGACTTCAGTATGCCGCTGGCCGCGGCGATGGAAATTCTGGAACATGGAGACGCTGTCTATTCGTTTTAAGTCGCCGCTTTTGGCGGGCACGGTCGCGGTTCCCGGTTCCAAGAGCCTCGGCAACCGCCTGTTGGTGCTGGCCTATCTCGGCGGGCGGCTTCACGATTACTATCCCGACAATATGGCGACGGCCGACGATACGGTGCGGATGCGCCGGCTGTTGGACGGGGTGGCGGCGCAGCGTGTTGTGCGCGCGCCGGGGGGGCGCGCACACACGCACCGGCCTATATGATAGCTACCAACCCCGCCCCCCCAGGCGCGGT
>CAMXAS010000037.1 GCA_947179195.1 uncultured Bacteroidales bacterium | reverse complement strand
CCTTCGGGCTCGGGCAAGACCACGATCGTACGCCGCGTGTTGCCGATGCTGCCGCGCTTGGCGTTTTCGGTATCGGCCACGTCCAGGCAGATGCGGCCCGGCGAACAGAACGGCAAAGACTATTATTTTCTTACGGCGGACGATTTCCGCAAGGCCGTGGCCGCCGGCGAATTTCTCGAATACGAAGAGGTGTATGCGGGCCAGTTCTACGGCACGTTGAAAAGCGAACTCACGCGCATCTGGGAACAGAATCAGGACGTGGTGTTTGACGTGGACGTGAAAGGCGGTCTGCGCATCAAGGAGCAGTTCCCGCAACAGAGTCTGGCCATCTTCATCCAGCCGCCCTCCGTGGCCGAGTTGAAGCGCCGTTTGGAAGGGCGCGGTACGGAAACGCCCGAGACCTTGAAAAAACGGCTCGACCGCGCGGAAGAGGAGCTGAGCTTTGCGCCGCGCTTCGATTTGCGTATCGTCAACGATGACTTGGAACGCGCCGTGGCCGAAGTGCAGGCGGCGGTAACGGCCTTTTTGCAGGCGGAAACGGAGGATGCGATGACCAGCCGCCCGCTCATTCTCTATTTCGGTTCTTTCAACCCCGTGCACAGCGGACATATCGCCGTGGCCGAGGCGGCCTTGCGCCATTTCGGCGGCGAAGCCGACCTGTGGTTCATGCTTTCGGCGCGCAATCCGTTCAAGACCGAGGCCGAGATGTGGCCGGACGACAAGCGGTGGGCCTTGCTCAACGAGGCCTTGGCGGGCCGCGCCGGGATGCGGGCCTGCGACTTGGAACTGCACCTGCCGCGTCCGTCCTATACGGTGCATACGCTGGAACGGGTGCGTGCGCAGGAGGGAACGGCGCGGCCGCTCTACCTGCTCATGGGCGAGGACAATTTGGCGAAGTTCACGGACTGGCGGTCGTTCGAGACCATTTTGGACTGGTGCCGCGTGCTGGTGTATCCACGGGCCACCGCAGACGGGGGCGGCGACGGCGCCGACCGTGCGGTCGGCGGGACGGAGGCCGTGCCGCGCCTCCCCGAATCGTTGGCGGCCTATGCCCAACGCTTTATCTTGCTGCGTGGCGCGTTGCTGCCGCAGAACTCTACGTATATACGACGGCGGGCGGCACGGCCGCAGGCTGCCGCCACCGACCGCACGGCCACGCAAGCCCTTATCGGCCATACGCCCGAAGACTGGGCCAAGTGCCTGCAATGGCGCGGGGCGCAGGCGGAGGCCTTGCGCGAGGCCGCGCGCGAAGTCAAGTTGGCGACGGTAGGCCCGCAGGTCTATCTGCGCGGCCTGATTGAATACAGCAATATCTGCCGCAAGAACTGCTTTTATTGCGGCATCCGCGCCGGCAATCCGTCCGTGAGCCGCTATGCGGTGACGGAAGCGGAGGTGCTGACGGCCGTGGAAAACGCCTACCGCGCGGGCTTCGGCTCCATCGTGCTGCAAAGCGGCGAACGGCAGGACGCGGAGTTCATCGACACGATAGAACGCCTGTTGCAAGAGATAACGCGGCGCACCGATGGCCGCCTCGGCATCACGCTCTCGTTGGGCGAACAGACGCTGGAGACCTACGGACGCTGGCGCGCGGCCGGCGCCACGCGCTACCTGTTGCGCATCGAAACGTCCAACCCCGCGCTCTACGCGCAGTTGCACCCGGCCGACCACCGTTTCGACGACCGTATCAAGGCGTTGGAAGCCCTTAAGGCCGCCGATTATATGGTGGGCAGCGGCGTTATGATAGGCCTGCCCGGTCAGACGGAGGCCGATTTGGCCGGCGACCTCGCCTTTTTCCGCGATTTCGGCATCGACATGGTGGGCATGGGGCCTTATATCGAACACCGGGAAACGCCGCTCTACGCGCGGCGGCACGAAATCCCGACGCTGGCGGAACGCTACGAACTTTCACTCAATATGCTGGCCTTGCTGCGGCTCATCATGCCCACGCTCAACATGGCGGCCACCACGGCCATGGCCTCCTTGCATCCGCAGGGGCGGGAGGCGGCCTTGCGCATCGCGGCCAACGTCATCATGCCTAATATCACGCCGGGTCGTTACCGCGAAAACTATTTCCTCTACGAAAACAAACTCTGCATCTGCGGGAGCGAGCAGGACGTCAAGGACAATATCGAAGCCTTGGTGCGGTCTGCGGGTTGCGAACTCCGCTATTTTGAAAAGGGCGACCCGCGGCATTATCACGATAGAAAACAAAATTCGATATGAAAAAGATGAATTTACGACAATCGGCCGTGCGGCTTCTCGCCGGCTTGCTGTGCCTCGGTGCGGGCGCGGCGGTTCAACCGGCCCTACAGGCGCAGGCCTTGGGCGAAACGGAATTGCAGACGCTGCGTCAGAGCTTCGACAAAGACGCCTCCACGCGCGCCATTCAGAACGTGTTGACGGGCGACGCCAACATCAAGGCCAACGCGCTCAACCGCGAACGTCAAGGCAAAATCGACCATTTCTTCAAATACCGCGTCGATGTCAAGGGCATCACCGACCAAAAGCGTTCGGGCCGTTGCTGGATGTTCACGTCCTTGAACACCTTGCGTCCGTCGGTCATGAAGAAATACAACCTCGATGCGTTCGATTTCTCGCACAACTACCTCTATTTCTACGATATATTGGAGAAGTCGAACCTGTTTATGGAAAATATGATACGCACGGCCGACCGCGACCAGGACGACCGCGAAGTGGTGACCTTCTTCCAGAATCCCGTGAACGACGGCGGGGTGTGGAACCTCTACTATAACGTGGCCTCCAAATACGGCCTCGTGCCGGCTGAGGTCATGCCCGAAACCGAACACGCCAACGCCACCTCGCAGATGGTGTCGCTCGTAAACGAGCGCTTGCGCAAGGGCGGCATGGAAATCCGCAAAGCCGCGGCGCAGGCCGCCGCCGACCAGCTGGATGCCGCGCCCACCGAAGCCGTGCTCCGCAACATCAAGATGGCGACGCTGAAAGACGTTTACCGCATCCTGAGCCTCTGCCTCGGCGAGCCGCCCGTACAGTTCACGTGGCGTTACAAGACGAAGGACGGCGACATCAAGGCTTTGGAGAACTATACGCCGATGCGTTTCTACGAGGAAGTGGTGCCGGCCGACTTTACGCCCGACCATTACGTCATGATTATGCACGACCCCACGCGGCCCTACTATCAGGTCTATGACATCGCCAACTACCGCAACACCTACGAGGGCTTGAACTGGGTTTATCTGAACCTGCCGCTGGAAGACATCAAGAAGGCGGCCCTGGCTTCGATTAAGGCCAACGAACCCTTATATACGTCCAGCGACGTGGGCAAGCAGTTCCAGTCGGACGCCGGCATTCTCGACACGATGCTCTACGATTACAACAGTCTGTTCGGCGTGGATTTCGGCATGGATAAGAAAGACCGCATCCTGAGCCGTCAGAGCGGTTCGGCGCACGCCATGCTGCTGATAGGCTGCGATACCGACGGCAAGGACAACCCCGTCAAGTGGGAGTTCGAGAACAGCTGGGGCGCCAACGCGGGGCACAACGGCTACCTGACGTTTACCGACGGCTGGTTCAACGAATATATGTTCCGGTTCGTCATCAATAAGAAATATTTGGACAACAAGGCGTTGAAAGCCTTGAAGACCACCCCCGTGGCCTTGCCCGTATGGGATTATATGTTCTAAAATCCGTATCTTTGCGATTGGAAAATACAAAAACGATCATAATATGATGTACAAGGCAGTTTCCGCCGAAGAGGCGGTTAAGGTTGTGAAGAGCGGCGACCGCATTCACATCCATTCGGTGGCCTGCGCGCCGCAAGGTCTGATTAAGGCGTTGTGCGAACGGGGCCGTCGTAAGGAAATCAAGGATATCAAAATCCAGCATTTGCATACGGAAGGCGAAGCGCCTTACAGCGCGCCCGAATTCGAGGGCATCTTCCAGCTGGAGTCGTTCTTCGTGGGCGCCAACGTGCGCAAGGACACGCAGGCCGGCTACGCCGACTATATCCCCATCTTCCTGTCCGAGACCCAGCGTCTGATCCGCGAGGGCTATTGCCGTCCGCAGGTGGCCATGGTGCAGATTACGCCGCCCGACAAGCACGGCTACGTTTCGTTGGGTACGTCGGTTGACGCCACGTTGGCCGCCGTAGAGACCGCCGACACCGTTATCGGCGTGGTCAACCCGCAGATGCCGCGTGCTTTCGGCGACGCGATGATTCCCATTTCGATGATCGACGTGTTTGTGGAAGACGACGCCCCGCTGATTACGGCGCATTTCGCCGAACCCTCCGACATCGAGGTGCAGATTGGCAAGAATGTGGCGGCCTTGATTGAAGACGGCGCCACGTTGCAGATGGGTATCGGCAGCATCCCCAACGCCGTGCTGTCGCAGCTGACGAACCACAAGAACCTGGGCGTGCATACCGAAATGTTCGCCGACGGCGTGTTGGGCCTCGTGCGCACGGGCGTCATCAACGGCGCGAACAAGCGCATCGACAGGGGCAAAATCGTATCCACGTTCCTGATGGGCAGCAAGGATGTCTATGATTTCGTGGACGACAACCCCGGTGTATTGATGATGGACGTCGGTTATACGAACGACCCGTGCATCGTGGCCAAGAACCCGAAGGTGACGGCCATCAACTCGGCCCTGCAGATTGACCTTACGGGTCAGGTCTGCGCCGACTCCATCGGCACCAAGTTCTATTCGGGCGTGGGCGGTCAGATTGACTTCATGCGCGGCGCTTCGATGAGCGAGGGCGGCAAGCCGATTGTAGCCATGCCTTCCGTGACGAACAAGGGCGTGAGCAAAATCGCGAACACGCTGACGTTGGGCGCGGGCGTCGTAACCACGCGCAGCAACATCCATTGGGTCGTAACCGAATACGGTGCCGTTAACCTCTACGGCAAGACGTTGCAGGAACGCGCGCGGCTGTTGATTTCAATCGCGCACCCCGACCACCGCGAGGAGTTGGACAAAGCGGCGTTCGAACGCTACGGTTCGCATTTCCATTTCGTGAAATAGAGTCGGAGCCGGGGCTTAGAGCCATACGCTCAACAGCCCCAAGACGACCAAAACCAAGAAGAGGCCTTCCGAAAGGAGGGTCTCTTTTTTTCTGGTGAAGTAGTCGCCCGTGAGGTAGGCCGTGGAGAACAGGAGCGGCACCGTCGTGATGGCGGGGTCGGCGGTAACCAGGCCGAAATACAGGACGAAGTAGATGAAAGCGGCGGCGATGGCCGACGCGCGTTTACGTTCCAAAATCTCGCCTTCGATGGGGTTCTGTTTCAGATAGACCCAACCGAAAAAGGCCGTTATCAGCAGGACGAGCGCGAAGTAGAACTGCAGGCGGTCGGGCGGGAGCGGCAGGCTTTCGGGCAGAAAAGCCGGCACCTGTGTGTACCAGCCGGTCAGCCAGTCGGTGTCCCGCAGGAAGTCGCGGATGCCCATGAGCGCGAACGGCAACGCCATGCCGAGGATGGCCACGCCCCATACCCGGCCCCGGTTGGCCGAATACACCAGCAGAATCAAGAAAATACAGGGAAGTGTATATATGATTGTCGGGCAGACGAGCGTCGCCACCGACCACAGGACGGCCCCGTTGAGCAGGGCCGGCAGCGAGAACTCGGCCTCGTACATCCGCAAGAAGTAGTAAGCGGCCCACAGGAGCAGGAACGGCAGGCAGGTCATGGCCGAAAGCGTAAGGCTGTCGGAAAGGCCGTCCGCGCCTGTCGCAAACCCGAACACCGTGCGGCCCAGCAGATAGACCACGGCCACGAACAGGCTGTTTTTGGAGAGTTTATGCCGGTTGAGGATAAACGTGACGAAGCCCGATTCCACGAGCACGAGCAGCCAAAGCAGATACACGCGGTAGTCGCCGAAACCGGTGGCGAAGAAAAACTTGCTCCACAGGCAGAGCGAGAGGATGAACAGGAACAGGCCCTGTTTGGCCGAATTGTTTTTGCAGAGGCGAATCAGCATGGCGCGGCGGTTTGGTCAAAAAATGCTACCTTTGAAGTCAGTTAACGACGCGAAATTACAAAAAAATCATGACGCAGGAAACCAAGCCGTCGGGAAGCATCGACAGCGCCACCGTCCGGGCGATACTCAAACGGTATTGGGGCTACGACAGCTTTCGTCCGTTGCAGGAAGACATCGTGCTGCACGTGTGTGCGGGCGGCGATGCGTTGGCGCTGTTGCCCACGGGTGGCGGCAAGTCGGTCTGTTTCCAGGTGCCGGGCTTGGCGCGAAAGGGTGTCTGCATCGTGGTTTCGCCCTTGATAGCGTTGATGAAAGACCAGGTGGCGCACCTGCAACGGCAGGGCATCGAAGCCGCCGCAATATATACGGGCCTTTCGCCCGAAGAACAGGAACTCTGTTTGGACAGGGCCGTGCGCGGCGACCTCAAGTTTCTGTACGTTTCGGCGGAACGCTTGCAAAACCGCCGCTTCCTGGCGGCCTTCCAGCAGATGGAGGTGGGGCTTATCGCCGTGGATGAGGCGCATTGCGTGTCGCAATGGGGTTATGATTTCCGTCCGCCCTACCTGCAAATCGCCGAATTGCGCGCCTACGCGCCGCGCACGCCGCTGTTGGCGTTGACGGCCACGGCCACGCCCGACGTGGTGACGGATATCCAAGACAAGCTTCAGATTAAGCCGCGCAAGGTGTTCCGCAAGAGTTTCGTGCGGCCCAACCTGACGTATTACGCCGCCGAGGAGGAAGACAAGTTGGGGCGCTTGCACCGCGCGTTGCGCAAGGTGGGCGGCTGCGGCATCGTCTATGTCCGCAACCGGCGCAAGACCGTGGAAGTGGCCGAATGGCTGTGTCAGAACGGCCTGTCGGCGGCGGCCTATCACGCCGGGTTGCCGGCTGAGGTGCGCAACGCGCGGCAGGAGGACTGGATGGCCGACAAAATCCGCGTCATCGTGGCCACCAATGCGTTCGGTATGGGCATCGACAAGCCGGACGTGCGCCTGGTGGTGCATCTCGACCTGCCCGACACCATCGAAGCCTATTTCCAAGAGGCGGGGCGGGGTGGGCGTGACGGCAAGCCGGCCACGGCCCTGCTGCTGTACCATGCTTCCGACCGTGCCGAAGCCGAGGCCCGCTACGCGCGCGCCTATCCGCCCGTCAAGTTCATCCGGCAGGTCTATGAGGCCCTGTGCAACTATGCCGGCTTGCCCGTCGGCTCGGGCGAGGGCGTGGAAAAGCCGTTCATGCTGACGGAGTTTGCGGCCGCCTACCGCTTGCCCGTGCCCGAAACCGCCAGCGCGTTGGGCTTTTTGGAACGCGAGGGCTATGTGGCGTTTCCCGACCCGTTGAAAGCCGCCTCCCGCGTGCATATCACGGCCGAGCCCGAGACCTTGTACCGCTACGAGGTGGCCCACCCCGCCACGTCGCCGGTGCTCCGGGCCCTGTTGCGGCTCTACGGAGGCCGTCTGTTCAGCGACTACGGCGCCGTTTCCGAGAAGACGGTGGCCCGCAAGCTGGATTTGAGCGAGGCGGAGGTGGTGCGGCAGTTGCAGGCCCTGCAAGCCGGCGACTGTCTCGATTACAAGCCGTTGCCCAAAACGCCCACGGTGCTGTTCCTGCGCGCCCGCGTGGAGCCGGGCCGCTATTTCCTGGCGTCGGACGTCTATAAGCGGCGCAAGGAAACGGCTTGGAAGAAGTTGCAGGCCATGCTCGACTATGCGGCCGAGGGGCGGCTCTGCCGCAGCCGCTATCTCGTGGCCTATTTCGGCGAGGAGAACGATACCGACTGTGGCCGTTGCGACGCCTGTCTGCGCCGCAAGCGCGGCGGCCTGAGCGATGCCGTATATACCAAGATGTACCGACAGGCCGCGCCCCTGTTGAGCCGCGAGGCGATGGACGCGCGCGAACTCTGCGACCGTTTCCCCGAATGGGACGAAGACGACGTCTGCCTGTTTTGGCAATACCTGTTGGAGATGGGCTTCCTGGTGCCCGACCCCGCTTGCGGCGAGGGGTATTTCCGTCTGAAACCCCAGCCGCAGCCTAAGCGTTAGCCTTTTCTTAGTTGCCCCAAGTGTTTTTATCCAAACAGCGGTAGTGGATGGCCTCGGCCACGTGGGCGGGTTGTATGGCGTCCGCCCCGGCCAGGTCGGCGATTGTGCGCGCCACCTTCAGGATGCGGTGGTAGGCGCGGGCCGACAGCTGATACGACTGCGACGCCCGTTCGAGCAAGGCCTCTCCGGCTTCGTCGAGGCGGCAGAACCGCTCTATCTGGCGGCTTTGCATCTGCGCGTTCGTATAGGGCGGGATGCCGTTGAACCGTTGTTTCTGCCGTTCCCGCGCCGCCACCACGCGGGCGCGTATCTGCGCGCTGCTCTCGGCGGGTCGTTCCGTCGCCCGCCGTGTCAAATCGGCGTAGGGCACGGGCTGAACCTGCACCTGTAGGTCGATGCGGTCGAGCAGCGGCCCGGAAATCTTGGACGAGTATTTCTGCACCTGATGCGGCTTGCACGTGCATTTGCGGTCGGGGTGGTTGTAGTAACCGCAGGGGCAGGGGTTCATGGCGCACACGAGCGTAAAGCCGGCCGGATAGGCCACGCGCAGTTTCGTGCGCGCGATGGTGATTTGTTGTTCTTCCAGCGGTTGCCGTAACACCTCCAACGTGACGCGCTGAAATTCGGGCAGCTCGTCGAGGAACAGCACGCCGTTGTGCGCCAGCGATATTTCGCCCGGCAGCGGGTAACTGCCGCCGCCCACCATGGCCGTATGGCTGATGGTGTGGTGCGGGGCGCGGAAAGGCCGTTGCCGCAGCAGGGCCGAGGCCGAGCCGAGTTGCCCGGCCACCGAGTGGATTTTGGTGGTTTCGATGGCCTCTTCCGGCAACAGCGGCGGCAGGATGCCCGGCATACGGCAGGCCAGCATCGTTTTGCCGGAGCCCGGCGGCCCCACGAGCAGCACGTTGTGGCCGCCCGCCGCCGCGATTTCCAACGCCCGCTTGGCCATTTCCTGCCCCCGCACGTCGGCGAAGTCCTTCTCGTCCGCGGCCTCGGCGCGGGCGTCGTCCGCCGTATAGGGTTGCGGTTGCAGGTCTATTTCGCCGCTCAGGAAGCGGAGCACCGCGTTTAGGTCGCGGCAACCGTAAACGTTCAGCCCTTGCACCATGGCGGCTTCTTCGGCGTTCTCGGCCGGCAGGATAAAGCCGTCGAAGCCTTCCCGCTGGGCCGCCAGCGCCATCGGCAGTACGCCGCGCAGGGGTTGCAGCCGTCCGTCCAACGATAGTTCGCCCATAATCATGTATCGGGCCGGGTCTTTCGAGAAACGCACCTGTTCCGAGGCCGACAGGATGCCCACGGCCAGCGGCAGGTCGTAGGCCGAGCCCTCTTTGCGGAGGTCGGCCGGCGCCATGTTGATGATGATTTTGCGCACGGGAATCCGGTAGCCGATTTGCTCCAAGGCTGACTCAATGCGGTAGTGGCTCTCCCGTACCGCCGAGTCCGGCAGCCCCACCAACATGAAGTTGACGCCGCTTTCAATGCTGATTTCCATGCGGATGATTTGCGCGTCGATGCCTTGCAACGCCGCCCCGAAAGTTTTTGTAATCATAGTGTT
>CAMXAS010000036.1 GCA_947179195.1 uncultured Bacteroidales bacterium | reverse complement strand
ATCCTCAACAATTTCTGTCTGACCGAGGCGCAGGCACATAAGGCCGACTGGCTCGCCCGCTATCCGGACGTCCGTCGGTTCGACCTTGCGTTCGACATGGATTCCGTCATGCCGCGGTTCTACGCCTATGCCGAAAGCGAGGGCGTGACCCGCCGCAACTTCAAGCCCGAAAAGGCTTCGGCCTTTATGAAAGCCCTGCTGGATTCGATGACCGCCGACAGCGCGCACGTCCGGCTCGGCGACACGGTGCGCACCTATGCGGACTATATGCGGCAGGCCCTGTGGCCGGCCGAGGCGATGCAGGCTTACCTGATGGAACAGGCCGAAGCCGAAGACGCGCGTCAGGCGGCGTCGGCCGTCGTTTCCGACCGCTTCCTGCGGGCGCAGGTCAAGGCGCTGTTGGCGCGCAACCTCTACGGGATGCCGGCCTACTACCGCATAATCCGCTCCGTGGACGACGGTTTTGAACGCGCCATCGAGGCCTTGAACGACAAGGCTTTGTTCAAGGCGTTGCAGGAGGCCGCCGCGCCCGCGAAGCCCGCCAAACCCGCCAAAAAGCGTTAGCCGATGGATTGGCGGGAGCGGACACGGCTTTTGGCCGGCGATGAGGTCGTGCAGACTTGGGCGCGGGCGCACGTGCTGGTCGTGGGCTTGGGCGGCGTGGGCGCGTATGCGGCCGAACAACTGGTGCGGGCGGGCATCGGGCGGCTGACGCTCGTTGACGGCGACCGCCTGCACGAAACGAATCTGAACCGGCAGCTGCCGGCCCTGCGCTCCACCTTGGGCACCTACAAGACCGAAACGTTGCGGCAGCGTTTCCTCGACATCAATCCCGATTTGGACTGCGAAATCATTTCCGAGTACCTCCGCGACGAACGCATGGTGGAGGTGTTGCAGGCGCACGCCTACGATTACGTCGTGGACGCCATCGACACGCTTTCGCCCAAAATCTATCTGCTCTACCACTGCGTGCGTCTCAAACTGCGCGTGGTCAGCGCCATGGGTACGGGCGGCAAATGGGCGCCCGAATCCCTGACGGTCTGCGACATCGCGCAGACGTACCAGTGCCGTTTGGCCGACGTGTTGCGCAAGCGGCTGCACAAGTTGGGCGTATATGCGGGCATTCAGGCCGTGTTCTCGCCGGAGGTCGTGGCGGCGGAGGCCGTGCGCGAGGAAGAGGACGTCAACAAGAAGTCGGCGGTCGGCACGGTGTCGTATATGCCGGCCGTGGCGGGGTGTTTTTGCGCCTCGGTCGTGTTGCGGGAGTTGGCGGGCCGCCCCGTAACCTCTGACCTGCCGGTACCGCACAGCATCCGTAAGCGTCTGGCAGTCGAAAATCAGAAGAAAAGTTAAAATAAGGGCGATAAAATTTTTTTAAATGAAAAATATCGTGTAGTTTTGTTTCTTGAAAAGAGACGTTTAGCGGCAAGCAAAAAGCCTATGTCTCTCACGACCAAGCGAATAGAAAAACAAATAAAAACTTTTTGTTATGGACGTAAAAAAAATTCTCGCGGATCTCAAAACGAAGCATCCCGATGAGCCCTTGTTCTTGCAAGCGGTAGAAGAAGTATTGGACTCCATTAAGGATTACGTGAAGGCGAATCCTAAATATGACCAATACAAGATTATCGAACGTATGGTTGAACCTGACCGTATCTTCACGTTCAAGGTTGAATGGGTTGACGACAAAGGCCAGATTCAGGTGAACACCGGTTACCGTGTTCAGTTCAACAACGCGATTGGACCGTACAAGGGCGGTTTGCGTTTCCACCCGTCTGTAAAACTCGATACGCTCAAATTCCTGGGCTTCGAACAGACGTTCAAGAACAGCTTGACCACGTTGCCGATGGGCGGTGGCAAGGGCGGTTCCGACTTCAACGCCAAGGGTCGTTCCGAAAACGAAATCATGCGTTTCTGCCAGGCCTTCATGATGGAACTGCAGAAATACATCGGACCTGAAACCGACGTTCCCGCCGGTGATATAGGTGTCGGTGGCCGTGAAATCGGTTATATGTACGGTATCTACAAAAAACTGCGTAACGAAAACACCGGCGTATTGACCGGCAAGGGCTCCGGCTGGGGTGGCTCCATCCTGCGTCCGGAAGCGACCGGTTTCGGTGCCGTTTACTTCGTACAGAGCATGTTGAAGACGCAGAAGAAAGACATCAAGGGCATGACCGTTGCCGTTTCCGGTTTCGGTAATGTGGCTTGGGGTGCCGCTACGAAAGCGACCGAATTGGGCGCCAAGGTTGTCTGCATCTCCGGTCCCGACGGCTACATCTACGATCCGGCCGGTATGGACGAAGAAAAGATCGCCTATATGCTCGAACTGCGTAGCTCCAACAACGACGTTGTAGCGCCGTACGCCAAGAAGTTCAAAGGCTCGAAATTCGTTGCCGGCAAGAAACCTTGGGAAGTAAAGGTTGACATCGCCCTGCCGTGCGCTACGCAGAACGAATTGGCCAAGGAAGACGCCGAAAAACTGATCAAGAACGGCGTTAAACTCGTTGCCGAAGTTTCCAACATGGGTTGCCAGCCCGGCGCTATCCACGCTTTCCAGAAAGCCAAGATCATGTTCGCGCCCGGTAAGGCCGTAAACGCCGGTGGTGTTTCGGTTTCCGGTTTGGAAATGAGCCAGAACGCTGAAAAACTTTCCTGGACGGCTGCCGAAGTAGATGCCAAGTTGCATCAGATTATGGCCAGCATCCACGAAAACTGCGTGAAGTACGGTAAAGAAGGCAAGTACATCAACTATGTAAAGGGTGCCAACATCGCCGGCTTCATCAAAGTAGCTGACTCCATGATTGAATTGGGCGTTTGCTAACCGCAATCCGTCTGATTCTTCACGAAAGGGGTGTCCGTAGCGGACGCCCCTTTCTTTTTATTCCCCTTTCTTATTTGTTCAGAATAAATTAAATGCTTATTTTTGCAAGTTAGACCATTGCCGTCGGTGCGCCTTTTCAACGCCAAAGCCGTCGGATAAAATTAAAGACTGTGAAAAGAATCGCCGCCTTTTTAGGGCTGATGGTTGTCGTGTCGATGTTGTCGGTCTCCTGCTACCGGGAGGAGGACTTCAATCTGAAGATGATTGCCAACGAGCAAGATGTCGATTACGATTTGGCCATCCCTTTGTTTGAAACCCGGCTTACCATCGCCAACCTGTTGAGTATGTTCGGTCGGCCGGAGAATTTCCCGACCGCATCGGATGGATTGGTGCATTTGGTTTACACGCTTGACAAACCTTTGCGTTTTGATATCGGCAATCAAATCAGCATTCCCAATGTGCCGCTCGGAAATTTTGAACTTGCCGGTATTCCGTATTGGAAACACGACACGATACTCTCGGTGACGCAACGCGATACGATAGGGATTGATATACGCGGCCTGAAGGCGGGCGCAGCGCTTGACCGGATTACGTTGGATTCGATGGAAATATCCCTTTCCGGAAATTACGGGCTCGGCATGGCTTCCACGCTGGATATCGTTTTCATCAATCTCCGTCGGAACGGTCAGTCGGTGGAACTGCATCTGAATTTGGAAAAGGGCGCGTCGTTGGCAAGCACCCAATTGTTCGAAGACGTGGAAATCACATTCGAAGGGGAATACCGCGAAAAGCCTCATGTCATCTACGAGGTGCGGTTCCGCGCCGATATGAATACGGCCGAGAACGAATATCCCAATGTACAAACCGGCCGCATACAGATGCGTCCTTCTTTGAGCCGTCTCCTTTACGACCGTATAGAGGGGTATATCGGCCAGTTCCCCATCCGTTTCAGCGGCAAGTTGGATGTCGGCTTGCAAAACCTGAATGTGGAGGATGTCTCGTTTTACGAGGGGACGGTCGATATCGCAAGCACGTTGCGGGGTTGTAGCGTACCGGTTTTCATCAACAGCTCCGATTTGATTTGCCATTTCGCGTCCGATTATCCCGCCGCCGAGGTGGAAATGTATCCCGAAAACTATACGTTGCCTTATCCGGAACCGACGGCCTCCGTTTTGGAGAAAACCGATGTGCGGCAGGTTGACGTTCTCAGCCTTCTGTCCCATAAGCCGAAAGACTTTTCTTACCTTATCGACGCCGTGTTGAACGGTGGTGAAAACAACGATGTGTCGCACAATGTCATAGAACGCAACAGCGGGCTGGATATGGATATCGCGTGCGATATTCCGATGCACATGGCGGTCAACCAGTTTATCGTCGATGAGGTGTTGCCGTTTTCAAGCATTGATAAGGTGGACCTGATTAAGCGTTTTTTCCTGAAAGGTATCGTGACGAACGCTTTTCCGCTTGAAGTGTATATGCACATGGACTTTCTCGATGCGGACGGCAAGGTGCTGTTTTCGCCCGTGGATGGCGATACGATAGCCGCTGGCCGCGTGGAGAATCTGCACGTCGTGGAGCCGGCCATCTACCGCTTGGATACGGAACTGACCTCGGATGAGGTGGCGATGCTGGCGGACACGAAATCGATTCGCGTGTGGGCGAATATCAACACCTATCATCAAGAAGAGGTAAAAATATACGCCAACAGCGATACGGAGGGCTTTATGCGTCTCAAATTGGGGGCGCGCGCCCTGTTGCGCTTGGGCTCCGCATTGGGCGACGCCTTGGGCGGCAATGGCGGTGGCGAAACGGATGGAGGTGCGTTATGAGAAAGATAGTTTGGAGTTGTCTGTTGGCGTTGACCGTTGCCGGCGGTTTGCGGGCGCAGGTGGGGACGAATCTCTACTATATGGATTTCGTACCGCAGCAAAGTGCCAATAATCCGGCTTTTCAGGCGCCTTACGATTTCTATTTCGGCTTTCCGGCCCTGTCCGGCATTCATGCGCAAATCAACAACGATGCGTTCGCCTGGAACAATCTTGTGGAACGCGGCGTGGACGACAGTTTGCGTTTCAATGTCGGCAAATTGGTCGGACGGTTGCATAACCGCAATCTCATGGGCTTGGATGCGACGGAGGAAATCCTGCGTTTCGGTTTCAAGAAAGGCGAGAACTATTTTCAGGTCGGTCTTTCGGCCAAGGTGGATGCCGATGTCGTGCTGACCAAGCAGTTTTTGAGTTTCCTATTGTTGGGGCCGGGGCAGTTTCTCGGCGAAAACCGTTTTGACCACAATGCCATCGATGCGACGGCTTACGCTTACCTCTATTTCGGATGGTCGCGGAAAATCAGCGATATGGTGACGGTGGGCGCACGCGCCAAACTCATCGGCGGTCTGTATAACCTCTCCACCAAGAAACTCGGCATCACTTGGAATGTCCTCAACGACGACATGGCCGACCCTGCGCTTTCGCCCTATACCTATGAACTCAAGGTGGACGGTCAGGTGCGGTCGAATCTGCTGACCGAGGATTTCAAACTCGGCAGTCTGGGGTTGGGCGGACTCGGCAAGGACTGGGGCTTCGGCCTCGATATGGGCGTGACGGTCGATTTCGCCCCCAACTGGCGGTTTACGGCTTCGGTGCTCGACCTCGGCGCGATTTTCTGGAAAGACGGTAGCGCCCGCGTTTACCGTTCGCGCAACGACAGCCTCAATTATCCGTTCCAAGGCTTGGATGAACTCAATGTGTTCGGCGAGGATGTCCGGTTCGACTCCTTGCTTTCGCGGGCCGTGACCAATATCGTCGATACGTTGAATTTCGAATGCGATACCAATTACAAGCATGGCTATACGACCATGTTGCCCACCACGTTGATGTTCGGGTTCGACTACACGCTCCTGGAACAGCACCGTTTCGGCATCGTATTCAAGGGCCGGTTGCTCAACAACTATTTCTCGGCCGATGTCGGCATCGCCTATACCTATACGCCTTGCAAGAATTTCGCCGTATCGGTGAGCAATACGTTCGGCAGCAGCGGGCCGCTCAACCTCGGTTTCGCCATCGCCGGCAATCTCGGACCGTTGCAACTGCATTTGGGGGTTGACCGCATCAACTCGTTCAATGTGGCCAAGATGCGCACGGCGGCCGTCACGTTCGGTATCAATTTCGTGATTGGCAAATACGAAATCCATCCGTCCAAAATCGCCTATATCCGCTCGGAGCGGGCGGCTTCGCAAAATATGGGATACTGATGTTGGGGTTACTCGAACGCTATTTCCCGCATCTGACTTCCGCGCAAAAGGACCGGTTTGCGGCCCTTTTGCCGCTTTATGAGGAATGGAATGCGCGCATCAACGTGCTGTCGCGTAAGGAAACGCCTGAGCAGTGGGGCGTGCGGCACGTATTGCACAGCCTTTCCATCGCGCGCTTCATCACGTTCAAGCCCGGCGCGGCCATCATGGACCTCGGCACGGGCGGCGGTTTTCCGGGCATTCCGTTGGCGATTATGTTCCCCGAAACCTCGTTTTACCTCGTCGATTCCATCGGCAAGAAAATCAAGGTGGTGCAGGCCGTGGCCGACGCCTTGGCCTTGACGAACGTGCGGGCGGAGCAGATCCGGGCCGAGGATGTGGCGGGGCGCTTCGATTTTGTCGTGAGCCGCGCCGTGGCGCCGCTGACGGAACTCCATGGCTGGATACGGAACAAGGTCAAGCCCGTTTCGCAACACGCCCTGCCCAACGGTTTAATCTGTCTCAAGGGCGGAGACTTGGCCGCGGAACTCGCGCCTTTCGGCCGCCGCGTGCAGGTACAGCCGATTGCGGACTATTTTGCGGACGAATTTTTCGAAACCAAGCAGATTGTCTATCTACAGATATAACCATTCTTATATAATAAAGGATGAATTTTTTGAACCGATTGATTCAATGGGATTGGCAGTGCAGCCTCGCCATCAACGGCTGGCATAGCGCGTGGGCGGATGCGCTCATGATGTTTCTGAGCAACCGTTTGGTGTGGATACCTTTCTACGTGCTGATGGTCGTGTGGCTGTTCGGCCTATATAAGAAAAAGGCGCTTTGGATTCTGTTGGGCGTGGCCGTGCTTATCGCCGTGGCCGACTGGACGAGCGTGCATTGGTTTAAATTGACCGTGCAGCGGTTGCGGCCCTGCCATGAACCGATGCTGGAGGGCTTGTTGCGTCTGCCGGCCGGTTGCGGCGGGCGGTTCGGCTTCGTCTCCTCGCACGCCGTCAATCATTTCGCGATGGCCGTCTTCCTGACGCCGTGGTTCTCGCGCTTGTACGGCAGCAAACACGCCTACTCGGGTCAAGTGTCCGGCGCAGCCACGGTTTGGCAACGCTGGTGCTTTGCGTTCGGTAAGGCCATGTACGGCGGTTTGGCCTTCTTTCGATACGGCGGTTTATATATATGGGCGTTGCTAATTGTTTACAGCCGCGTCTATTTGGCGGCGCATTATGTCGGCGACGTGATATGCGGCGGATTATGGGGCGCGTTGCTCGGGCTGTTGTGCTACCTCGGCCTGCGGCGGACGAAGCTTGTCTAATCCGTCTGCAAGGCCTGCCACAGCAAGTCTTTCAGCGGCTCGATGCCCCAGCCGGATACCGATGAGATGGCCCGGCACAGCGAGGTGCCGAACAAGGCCTGCAAGGCGGGCGTCAACTTCTCGCGCGCCGCGTCCGGCAACAGGTCGCATTTCGTAAAGCAGAGTACCTGTTTCTTGTGCAGGAGTTCCGGATTATGGCTTTCCAATTCGTTGAGCAGGATGTCGTAGGGGGCGCGCAACGTCCGTATGGCTTCTTCCAGCGGCGCGCCTTCGGCCAAGGCCTCCACCAAGGGTTCCACGCTAATCATGAACAGCAGTAAGGCGTTCCGCTCTATGTGGCGCAGGAAGCGGTTGCCCAAGCCCTTGCCCTCGCTCGCGCCCTTGATGATGCCCGGAATGTCGGCCATGACGAACGAGTGGCGGTCGCGGCAGGAAACGATGCCGAGGTTGGGGGTCAGCGTCGTGAAAGGGTAGTCCGCTATTTCGGGCTTGGCCGCCGAAACGGCCGCCAGCAGGCTGGACTTGCCGGCATTGGGGAAGCCCACGAGCCCGACGTCGGCCAATACTTTCAACTCTATGATTTTCCACCCCTCGATGCCGCTTTCGCCGGGTTGGGCGTATTTGGGCGCCTGATTGACGGCCGATTTGAAATGGTCGTTGCCGAGGCCGCCGCGACCGCCCTTCATCCAAATCACTTCCTGGCCGTCTTCGGTAATTTCGGCCTCCGTCTCGCCGGTTTCCGCATCCTTGACCACGGTGCCGACGGGTACTTCCACATAGAGGTCCTTGCCGTTGGCGCCGAACCGCCGGTTTTCGCCGCCGCTTTGGCCGTTTTCGGCAAACAGGTGCTTCGTGTATTTGAGGTGCAACAGCGTCCAGAGTTGGGCGTTGCCTTTCAGGATGATATGTCCGCCACGGCCGCCGTCGCCGCCGTCGGGGCCGCCCTTGGGGTTGCTGCGGCTGCGGAAAAAGTGACGCGAGCCCGCGCCGCCGTTGCCCGAGCGGCAGAAAATCTTGACGTAGTCTATGAAATTGGAAGATGCCATAATCGTGGCAAAGATAGTGAAATAAGCAGAATTTTCACAGATTTAGGATGGTAGGGGATACGGTTTTGCAGAATCAAAAAAAAGTGTTATCTTTGCACCCTATTTGCAAATGGCGCGGTAGCTCAGTTGGTAGAGCAAAGGACTGAAAATCCTTGTGTCGTTGGTTCGATTCCAACCCGAGCCACAAGAGAAAGCGGGAACAAGGCGTTCTCGCTTTTTTAATATCCACAAAAACCTGACGAAACTATGAGCAGAATCCTGATTATCGGCGCCGGCGGCGTCGCCACCGTGGTCGCCCACAAAGTGGCCACCCATCCGGACGTATTCACCGAGGTGATGATGGCCTCCCGCACGCAGGCCAAATGCGACAAGATTGCGGCGGACGTGTTCAAACGCACGGGGGTACGGTTCAAGACGGCCCAGATCGATGCCGACAACGTGCCGGCCTTGACGCAGTTGCTCAACGAATACAAGCCGGAATTGGTCATCAATGTGGCCTTGCCGTACCAGGATTTGCACATCATGGACGCCTGTCTGGCCGCCGGCGTCAACTATATGGACACGGCCAACTACGAGCCGCTGGAAGAAGCCAAGTATGAATACAGCTGGCAATGGGCCTACCACGACCGCTTCAAGCAGGCGGGCTTGACGGCCATCCTCGGCTGCGGCTTCGACCCGGGCGTGACGAGCGTCTATACGGCCCATGCCGCCAAGCATCATTTCGACGAAATCCACTATCTCGACATCGTGGACTGCAATGCCGGCGACCACGGCAAGGCCTTCGCCACGAACTTCAACCCGGAAATCAACATCCGTGAGATTACGCAGCGCGGCAAATATTGGGAAAACGGCGCCTGGCACGAAACCGACCCGCTGAGCGTGCATAAGGCCCTCAATTATCCGCGCGTGGGTGCCCGGGAATCGTATCTGATGTACCACGAAGAGTTGGAATCGCTCGTCAAGCATTATCCGACCATCAAGCGCGCGCGTTTCTGGATGACGTTCGGGCAGGAGTACCTGACCCACCTGCGCGTGATTCAGAACATCGGCATGGCCTCCATCGAACCGATTGTGTACGAGGGTAAGGAAATCGTGCCGATTCAGTTCCTCAAGGCCGTGTTGCCCAA